>NZ_CACA01000263.1:0-27739 GCF_000180455.1 Kamptonema sp. PCC 6506 | reverse complement strand
TTCTTCTTCATTCAAAGTCCGCCTTAACGAAGGGGAGTTTAGGGGTCTTCGGCCTCGGTGACGATAAAAACATGAAAGCCAGACTCAGGGTTTGGGGGCAGATACCACTCGATGAGGGCGGTTTGGCTGTCGAGGAATTGGGTAAAGTCGGGGAGTTGGGGAATGACTCGTTGGGTGAGGGTGAAGTCGGGGTCATTAATCTCTATCAGCAGTTCCGTGAGTTGCTGTTGCCGGGTTTTTAGTTCGGTTTCGAGGCTGGAAGTGGCTGTTTGCGGGCGTTCTGGGGTGGAAATACTGCGGCTTCCCTGGCTGGTGTTGCTGTTGGTGTCGGTTTCCTCTGGGGGTTCGTTGCTGTCGAGTTGTTGTTGGAGGGAGGCAATTTGGCTGCGAAGTTGGCGGAGGCGTTGTTTTTGGTCGTCGGTGGCGTTTTTGGGGTAGAGGTTGGCGTTGTCGAGGAGTTCGATGAGGGTGCGTGATTTGCTGCGTTCGATGGTGAGGAGGGCGGTTTCGTAGCGTTCGGCGTTGATGCTGGCAAGTACCATTTTCTCGTAAATGGGTAAGGCATCTTCGAGGATTTGGCGCTTGCTGCGTTGGGATGTTGACCAGTCGCGGCTTTGTTCGACGGCGGTGATGGCGTTTTCATAGCCGTAAATGGCGTTTTCCCAGTCTTGGAGGTCAAAAGCGAGGTTGCCGAGGTTGCGTCCTGTTTGGAGACAGTCAAGAGGAAAGGCAGAAGGAGTCCGAATTTCTAAGGCTTGTCGGTAACAAGCGATCGCAGTATCTATATTCTCTGCCCGGTTGCCCGTGATTTTGTCACTGTAGGCAACTGCCAGATTATTTTGAGTCGTTGCCCAATATTCCTTCCTGGTTGGCGATGACTTAAAACTATTTGATAACCTGCTATAGCTATGTCAATATTATTCGCTCTATTCCCCAGAGGAAAGTTACTAATATCAATACTCAAATTTTCAATGATGCCGACAATTGACGCAATTGTTTCTGAATCTTTATCAGCAATGAAATTCTCTGCCACTTGCTGTAAAGTCTGGGCAAAACGGGCATTGAGGAGATGTTGCCGTTGTCGGAGAATGGGGTAAATTACTTTAACGTCGCTATTGCTTTCTATTTCTGCTTGCAATAATTCTCGGATAAACCTTTCATACTCTCGCAGATTTTCCGGTGCAGAATTATCCATATTTTCCTCATTCCTCCCCAAGAATTGCCCTAGTTGACTGGCCAGATTCCTTAAAAAATCCGCTGCATTTTCCTGGCCTTCCCCTGCTAAGTTATCTGCTATCACCTCGCACACTTGCAGAAATTCTGCATCTACCAATTCTAAGTTAGCCTGTAAAATCTGCGGTTCCTCACCGTTGGGGCAACTGAGGAGTTGTTGAATCAGATTGAGGTAAGCTTGGGCGCGAGTTTCATCCATGATGGTGAGGGGGTAGGGAATAGCACCGATCTTAATCTTATCATAATTGCTGAGTGACCAGAAACCGGGTTTTTGCGAGATACTTTGTTAGAAGCGAAGAGATGGGAAAAAACCCGGTTTCTTCATCGCGCGTGAGTGTCCAGAAACCTCGTTAGCCCGATAGTCCGCCAGGGGTTGAAACCCCTGTCTCATAGCAAAAGTCCTCGGTCGAGGACTAAAGAGTTTTTCATTTTTATCTCGGATTTTCAGTCGGTTTCAACCGACTTTCGCTATTAGCCAGGGGTTTCAACCCTTGGCGGATGTGTGCGACACCACCGACAGACGCGGCCAAAACTTGACAATTCACTATCCAGTTTTTACACTACCGACTTTTTCCTTAACTTGCTCTACTTCTGAATGGCTATCTCGCTGCAAAAACTCATCTAGCAACTCATAAAAACGATAAAAAGCTCGTTCTTCATTGTTAGCATAAAACTCAATTATTCTTGCCCATGAACCTGATGTTGATACTTTATATCGTTTTTGCAACCAGGGTTGAAAGTCTCCATAAAATTCCAGTTCTTTTTCTGTTGGTTCAACTCCCAACTCGCGTCTCGCCGTTCTATAACCGACTATAAACATAAAAAGATCGGTTGCAGAAGCTCGTCCGATATACATTCCTGGTTTTGCTTTAATTTTCTCCAAAATTTCAAAAAGTCCGCTCATAAAAATCCTTCACCCACTCTGTCCTAAACATTCCTTGTGCTGACAGATTATCAAACACTTAAGGATATCGTACTCGCTGACGATAGTTCCAATCTCTCGATAAATCTCCTCATCTGAAAAATCGCTCACTTTCCCTCACACCCTCTCAAATCTTCCATCAAAGCTGAATCTATTGCTAGATATACGTAGGTTGGATTGAGGCACGAAACCCAACCTACAATCCCTTAATTAATTTTGTTCAGCTTCAGCGATAGTCGCTTCCACTTCAGCAACAGGCAAGTCTAAGAATGTAGCAATTTCTTCTTTAGCTAATCCCCGACTCACCATTCTGAGGATTGAAGTTTTTTCTCGCTGTTTAGCTTCAGCTTGTGCTTCAGCTTGTCCTTCAGCAAAAACCTCTTGATAAAACCGGGTTTTCTTCAAATCACTAAGTTCAAACATGGCGGCAATTTCCTCTCTGGATTTTTGCGGTAACTTGTAAACAACGATCGTCTCTAACAATTCTATCAGATTCTTTCTGATAGCAGTATTGGGTATTTCTCTCTCAGCTTGTCTCGCCAATTCCCTAGCCAAATCTGCCGCAGTATTCTCTGGTTCAATAATCAGCTTAAGCAACTTTATCGGCAGAGATGCTGTTTCCGGTGGACTAAGTTCATCGAGATAAATTCGGGTGATATTAGGCAATGCTAACATTTCCTGAAAGTGAAGGTCGCTTTCTCTTTCAGTTTGGCGATTTGGGTAAATTACTACCAACTGCCAAGGATGCTGTGGTTGGTATTGTCTGAGATAGATGAATAGTTCGGCAAATAGACGGTAATAGAGATTTGGATCTGGTTGAAATTGCACCTCCACAATGTAGAAAGGTAGTTGAGAATCTTCGATAATTGGCAGAAACAAACCATCGAGGCGAAAGGCTAATTGTTTGACTTCTTGCGAGGTAAATTGATATTGGTTTGTAACATCCGCAGGTATGCCCAGTAGAGCAAAGAAAACAAAGGGAAATTGTTGGAAGATGTTGTAAAATAGGCTATCGGTTTTCATCGATTAGATTAAATTTTTCATAGTCATGGCGAGCAAGTAGCCAATAACACCAATATTTATTTTATCATTAAGATCATGTCCGGTTAAATACTTGTCATTGCGAGCGAAGCGAAGCAATCTCAAGCTCCTGGGATTGCTTCGCTTCCCGCCACGCTTCGCTCGCGGCTTCGGCTTTTCGCAATGACAGGCAAGCAATTTGCCGGACATGATATAATTGGTGGGTAGCCAGAAACCGGGTTTTTGGGAGATACTTCGTTAGAGGCGAAGAGATGGCGAAAAACCCGGTTTCTTTGCGATTTCTATACTAAAAATTACTCATCTTCAGCATAGATAAAACGATAAAGTTCGCTCGGATCTGGTTCGGGACTTTTCTCCGCAAACTCCACTGCATCATCAACTAAGGCTTGAATCTTTTGCTCAATTTCTTTCAACTCTTCAACAGTTGCTAAATTGCGCTCAGTCAAATCAGCAGCCAACTTCTTAATCGGATCGCGAGGGAACCAATATTCCTTCTCTTCCTTAGACCGCAATTCATCAGGATCGGCCAAAGAATGACCTCGGAAACGATAAGTTAAAGCCTCAATTAAAGTCGGCCCTTCCCCAGCGCGAGCGCGAGCAACAGCCTCTTGAGCAACTTCTCTTACCGCCAAAACATCCATGCCATCAACCTCAAAACCAGCCATACCAAAAGCATGAGCCTTTTTGTAAATTACTGGATCGGAAGTAGCGCGATCGTGAGCCATGCCGATCGCCCATTTATTATTTTCCACCACATAGATAATCGGCAACTTCCACAAAGCCGCCATATTCAAACACTCGAAAAACTGACCATTATTAGCCGCGCCATCTCCAAAAAAGCAAGCCGTTACTTGATCCGCATTTTCATTCCCCAAAGCCTCCCGCCGATACTTGGAAGCAAAAGCCGCCCCCGTAGCCACAGGAATACCCTCAGCCACAAACGCATAACCACCTAATAGGTTATGTTCCGCAGAAAAGATGTGCATCGAACCGCCGCGTCCCTTTGAACAGCCAGTCGCCTTACCAAACAACTCAGCCATAACCTCCCGCGCTGGCACACCTGCACTCAAAGCGTGAACGTGATCCCTGTAGGTAGAGCTGACATAATCCTCATCTCGGCGCATCGCCCGAATCACGCCAGTAGACACCGCTTCTTGACCGTTATAAAGGTGGACGAAGCCAAACATCTTGCCCCGGTAGTACATCTCAGCGCACTTATCTTCAAAAAAGCGCCCCAAAACCATATCCTCATAGAGCATTAGCCCCTCTTCCTTAGAAATTTTGACCCGTGCCGAGTCAAAAACTGGTAAAATTCTTTCCTGAACCATTGCGTACTACCCTCTTAGCAAACTCGATTTCTAACTTTAAACCCTGATGGGGCTAAAGAAGGGAGCGAACCCTAGTAACATTGTGGGAGCAAAGGTTCGCAAATTGTTACAATGTCAGGACTTACGCATCACTAAACGCTAGGCCTCCATCTCGGCGGGACAAGTACCTTCCAGAGGGCGGCGTTACCAAATGCTAGATTCGGTAATGCGTAACACTTATGTTTCGCACAAACCTTAGCTAAGATATGCTAATTCAGTTGCTCGTGCTTTGGGGAAGTGGGCTGTGCTAATTCCACTGGACTACTACCGGATTTTAGGTCTGCCGATCCAGCTTACTGCCGAACAGTTGCAGCAAGCTCACCGCGATCGCACTTTACAACTTCCCAGAAGGGAGTATTCGGAAGTCGCGATCGCTGCTAGAAAACAACTACTCGACGAAGCCTACGCTGTCCTGTCCAACTCAGAACAGCGCTCAGCTTACGATGCCAGTTTCCTAGCTAAAACCTACGAGTCCGAACACGACTCAGGCCTCTCCGGGGCAAAACACCTCTGGGAGAGAACTGCATCCGGCCAAAAACCTGGCCCCAGCGCCACCGTCTTACAGGAGTCAGGAGACAATCTCAACTCTGACCTCTGGGCCTTAGATGCCGCCCCCGATCCCCATACTCCCAGCATCGACATCGAAGACAAGCAATTTGCCGGGGCGTTGCTGATTCTGCAAGAGTTAGGGGAATACGAACTGGCAATCAAAATCGCCCGTCCCTATCTCAGCAATGGCAGCGCCATCAGAGAAGGTCGTTTTGGCGACCCGCAACTCGTCCGGCCCGATATAGTTTTAACCACAGCCCTTGCCTACCTAGAACTTGGTCGCGAACAGTGGCAGCAAGGTCAACACGAAAATGCCGCCGCATCCTTAGAAGCAGGTCAGGAATTGCTGCTGCGGGAAAGCTTATTTCTTACTGTGAGGGGTGAAATGCAAGCCGATCTCTACAAGCTGCGTCCCTATAGGATTTTAGAATTGTTAGCGCTACCGCCAGAAAAAACTGCCGATCGCACCAGAGGGTTACAATTCCTCCGCGAAATGCTCCAAGAGCGCGGCGGTATAGATGGTTCTGGCGACGATCAATCTGGTTTAGGTATAGAAGATTTCCTCCGCTTCGTGCAGCAATTGCGGAAGCACTTAACTACCGCCGAGCAACAGAGCTTATTTGAAGCCGAAGCCCGCCGTCCCTCCGCAGTCGCGACCTACTTGGCAGTCTACACTCTTTTAGCTCAAGGCTTTGCCGCCCGACTGCCTGCCCTGATCCGCCGCGCTAAGCTGATGCTGATGCAATTAGGCCGTCGCCAAGACGTACACTTGGAAAAAGCAGTGTGCGCCCTGTTATTAGGCCAAACCGAAGAAGCTAGCCGCGCTTTAGAGCTGAGTTCCGAAAGCGAACCCCTGACTTTTATTCGGGAAAATTCCCAAGATTCCCCAGATTTACTACCGGGATTGTGTTTATACGCCGAACACTGGTTACAGGAAGAAGTATTTCCCCACTTCCGAGACTTGGCCGACGAGCCGGTTTCTCTCAAAGATTATTTTGCTGATAAAAACGTGCAAGCTTACTTAGAAGCTTTGCCCACAGAAGCAGAAGTAGCTAATGAGTGGATCGCAGTACACCCTCGCCTCGGCAAACCCCTACTGGTGACTCCCCCAACAAGGGAACCAGAAACCCCCACTGCTACTTCCTATCGGACTGCTACAGTTACTTTGAGTGCGCCAGAAGCGGGTCTAACAACAGCAGTGCGAAGTACCCCTAGAACCTCCAGCGCCCCAACAACCCCTCGCCTTTCTTCCGAAACAACCTCGGTAGGTACAACTGTCCAGCCTAAAACTGCCTCTGAGGGAGCGGGGCGATCGCCAACGCTACCATTAAGAGAGCGCAAGCGGGGAACTTCCGGGCGATCGCGCGGCCTACTCACTGGAGGAGAAGCTGTAGGTGTAGCTGCTGGCCGAGAACCATTCAACTGGCAGCAAGTACAGGCGCGGTTGAAGTCGATTAAAATTCATAAAAACAGGACAATTGCGATCGTCATCGCAATTCTAGCTTTCCTCCTGTTAGGCTTTTTAACAGTACAAGCCTTCAATTTGCTAGCAAATGCCCTACAAAGCCTCTCCGGGCCAACTCTAAAAGGAGAGCAAGCCCTTGTAGGATTAGACCAGCCACCGCTCGAAATTCCCATACCAGAACCACCATCTCCCACAGCGTCAGGCCCCCTGAACGAAGAATCTGGCAAGCAAGTGATTGAATCTTGGTTCTCTGCTAAAAGAGCAGCCTTGGGTAAAGACTACCAGATCGATCAGTTAAAAGAAATTCTTGTAGAGCCAGCTTTGACCAGATGGATGCCAATGGCAGAAGCTCAACAGCGAAATAATGTTTATCAGACTTACGATCATACTTTACAAGTAAGTTCAATTCGCACTAACGAAACGAATCCCGATCAGGCTCAAGTTGAAGCAGAGGTGACAGAAAAAGCACAGGTTTTTGAGCGCGGCCAACCTACAACTGCACGCGATGATAGCTTGCGCGTGCGCTACGATTTAGTCCGAATTGACGGCCAATGGCGGATTAGAGATTGGGAAGTCTTAAGATAGTTTTGTTAACGGTTAACAGTTAACGGTTAACAGTTAACTGTGAGGGAGGTTGCATTGCAAATTATTGTTGAAGGGTGGCATTTTCTTTGTCACTCTTACAGCGTAGTAAATCAGTTTCAAATGATGGAAATGCTTAAGCGTCCAGACTTAGAGCTATTCCATCGCGATATGCCTTATATTGATGAAGGTTGGAAAACAGAAGTTAGCGATCGCGATCGCACTACTCAAGCATTGCGTAACATCCCCACTCCCGCACCAAATCAGCCAGCAGATGTTACTCTACGAATGTATTGCCCTTGGAACTTCGCCAACTCCAATAGCAGTCAAACTTGGGTATTTGCAGCTACCGAATGGGGAACAGTTACTAACAACGTATTAGAGGGAATTGGCGTATCTTCCCTAACAGAAACTCCCGTCAATTCAGAGGCAAAAATTATTACCTGTTCCCAGTGGTCAAAAGCAGGATTCATTCGCAGCGGCGTTCAACCCAACCGCATCGCCGTTGTTCCCCTTGGTGTTGATACTGATATCTATCATCCGCTTACAAACGAACAAAGAACAGCCTTACGCCAAGCCTTCGGATGGCAAGACTCATTTATATTCTTAAATATCGGCGGCTGCACTGATAGAAAAGGCATCCGCCCCTTATTAAAAGCCTTCGCTGCGGTAATTGAGCGCTATCCTCACGCTAAACTGGTATTAAAAGGTTCAGAATTGCTGTATCCTTCTAAAGATGATATAGCTCAAGCTAGCCGCGCCGTCCTCAGCGATGCGGAAAGAGAAAAAGTAGCAACCAGAGTTATTTATACTGGCACTCAGCTATCATTTTCTCAAGTAGCTCAGTTGTACCAAGCGGCTGATGTTTACGTTTCTCCCTATTTGGCAGAAGGTTTCAATTTGCCTGTGCTAGAAGCAGCCGCTTGCGGTTTGCCCGTGATTTGCACTCAAGGCGGCCCTACTGACGATTTCACTCATCCAGACTTCGCACTGCAAATAGAGAGCAAACTTAGGCCTTTGACAATTGACGGCGAAAGCTTCTCGATCTTAGCTCCCAATCTAGACCATTTGATAGCTTTGATGCAAGCCAACATCGAGGAAACTGCGATCGCAGCGCGAGCTCGTCAATTTGGCCCTAGTTTTGTTGCTGGCAAGTTTACCTGGAAACACGCAGTAGACGATTTGCTCCATGTCTTCCGAACATCTGAAACTAGAGCTAAAATTAATAGACTAGCTTTTGAGCCGATAATTCTTTGAGTCTCTGACGTTATTTATAGCAACCGCTAAGGCGTTTAAAGCACTCTGAATTGTTGAATCCCACTTAATTCTATGTCTCTTTTTCCTTCTTTCCTTCTTCCCTTCTTCCCTTCTTCCCCTAGCCCCTAGCCCCTAACCCCTAGCCCCTAGTCTATGCAATCCACAACTAATCAAATCGAAGCCACACCTACAATGGAGGCTCCAAAACAAGGATTACCAGTCACAATTATTACTGGTTTTCTTGGCAGCGGTAAGACAACACTGCTCAACCATATTCTGACCAATCAGGAAGGTTTGAAAACAGCAGTTCTAGTAAATGAGTTTGGCGAAATCGGCATCGACAACGAGCTGATTGTTACTTCCGACGACAACATGGTGGAGTTGAATAACGGCTGTATATGCTGTACGATTAATGAAGATTTGGTCAATGCTGTTTATAAAGTTTTAGAGCGTCCAGAGAAGTTAGATTATCTGGTAGTAGAGACAACGGGACTGGCAGATCCTTTGCCTGTCGCCCTGACTTTCTTGGGTACTGAACTGCGAGATATGACTCGTCTGGATTCAATTGTGACTGTCGTAGATGCAGCTAATTATAGCTTAGATTTGTTCAACAGTCAAGCTGCTTACAGTCAAATTGCTTACGGCGATATCATTTTGTTGAATAAGGCAGATTTGGTTGATGAAGCAAATTTAGATTTGTTGGAAGTTAAGATTCGCGATGTGAAAGAAGGGGCGCGAATTGTGCGGACAGTGCGATCGCAAGTTCCCCTCCCTTTAGTTCTCAGTGTAGGTTTATTTGAGTCAGATAAATATTTCCAACCTGAGAAAGCTAATGATAGTCACGGACACGATCGTGGGCACGATCATCACGAGCATTCACATCACGCGCACCATGACCATGAACATGACCACGATCATCACGATCATCACGATCATTCACATCACGATCATAGCCACCATGACCACCATTCCCACCATTTAGAGAATGATGGGTTTACTTCGCTTTCTTTCCAAAGCGATCGCCCATTCTCTTTAAGGAAATTTCAGTATTTCCTCGATCATCAACTACCGATGAATGTGTTTAGAGCTAAGGGTATTATGTGGTTTGAGGAAAGTCCTAAGCGGCACATTTTCCATCTTAGCGGCAAGCGTTTTTCCATTGATGACGACGAGTGGAAAGGTCAGCCAAAAAATCAGATCGTGCTGATCGGTCAAGGTTTAGAACATGACACGCTGCGATCGCAGTTAGAAAATTGCCTTTGTATTCCTTCCGTCGGTCGTGGCAAAGGCTTTGGGAAATAGTTAATTGTTAACAGTTAACAGTTAACTGTTAACGATTATAGAAACCGTTGTCCTTATTGCTTCCTTCTTCCTTCTTAGATACCAATGCGAGTAGTTGTCCAGCGAGTTAAATCTTCTCAAGTGGAAGTCAACGGTCAAATTGTGGGCAAAATTGGGCAAGGACTAAATTTGCTGATCGGGATTGCCGCTACTGACACCGAGGTAGAACTCGACTGGATGGCCCGCAAATGCCTGCAACTGCGGCTATTTCCTGATAATAGTAAGAGTAGCGATCGCTGGGATAAATCAGTTCAAGATATTGGTGGCGAGGTGCTAGCAGTTAGTCAATTCACCCTTTACGGAGATTGCCGTAAAGGCCGTCGCCCTTCTTTTGACACAGCAGCACCTCCTGAACGAGCCCAGAAACTTTACGAAGAATTTGTTGCCAAGTTGCGTCAGAGTGGTCTGCGAGTCGAAACAGGTTGCTTTGGGGCCATGATGCAAGTATCGATCGATAACGATGGCCCTGTTACTTTGTTGCTAGAGCGAGAGGCAAGCTCATAGGGAGTTAAGTTATTTAATTTAACCTTCCTTACGCTAATAACTCACCAAACCTTTCTGCTTAACCTCTCGCTGGGCTAACATCTCAACATAAAGCTTTTCCACCTGAGAAATATTCCCTGATAGAGTATAGCGATCGATTACCCGCTGACGAGCTTTCTGCCCCAACAACGTAGTCAACTCAGGATGATCTCGAAATAGTGGTAATAGTGTTTGCAATTCACTACTTACCCGCTGAGGATTCAAAACCACCCCAGCACCATCCTCCAAAACCTCCCCATCAGCACCTACATCCGTCGCCAGACAAGCCAAACCGCAGGCCATTGCCTCCAACAAAGACAAGGATAAACCCTCAACTAAAGAAGGCAAAATAAACACATCAGCACCCCGGAGAATTTCGATCCGGCGGTTCTCATCCTCAATAAAACCCATCCAGATAATGCCGTCTTCTTCCCCGTAAAACATTTGTAAAGAAGCTGCCATTGGCCCATCACCAACGATCGCTAACACGCTACCTGGGCCCATTTCTGCCTTTTTCCAGGCCTTTAACAGCGACTCAACATTTTTCTCCATCGCAATCCGGCCAAGGTAGACAAAAACGCGATCGGCATTTAATTCAGATTTTAGTGCCGAAGGCCCTGGAGAATACTTCAGGGAGTCAACTCCATTGGGAATAATTGTCACCCTTTCCTCCGGGACTCCCAACTCGACTAATATATCCCGTTGAATCTGAGAAAAGACGATCGTGCAATCGTAATTAGCCAAAAAAGGAGCATATAACTGATACATCAGGTGTTGCGTACCCGATGTTAAATTGCGAAGTTTACGGTCAAAAGGCGGATGAAAAGTCGCTACTAAGGGCAAATTCAATTCTTCGCAAATTTCTGGCAAGACGAAAAAATCTAGCAAAGAAAGCGTCAGCGAAGCGTGAACCAAATCTGGTTTTAGTCGTTCCAGAGACTTCTTCAAAACATCTCTCGATTTGAAAGTAGGAATGGTGTAAATTTGCCACTTTTTTAGGTAGGGCAAGGGAACTTCGCACACCATTCGCGCTTCACTATTAAAAATTGGCGATTGAGTCTTTTGGGATGGTGGAGAAACCTTACCTTTCCCCAATCCCCACTCGCGGGCCAAAAGTCCCCAATCATTAGTCCACAACCAAGAATCAGCAGTTCTGTCAGACTCAGCAGCTTCTTGAGCAAAGTGCAAAAAACTAACCTGGTATCCTCGGTCTAACAGGCCATTCGTAATTTCACGAGAGTAGGTAACGTTACCGCAAAAAGGGAATTTTTTCCCAAGCCAAGCAATGTGCATTCCGGTCAATCAGGGTTTGTTATGTGTGAGCTTTGGTTAACTTTAGTATTGCTACGGGAAATATACCAGGTTAAGATACCCCCTGCGATCGCTAACCCCGCCAAACTCAAAAATACCGCTGGCAAACCCAGAAATGTTTCGGCCACCCCAGCCAAAGCCAGAGGTAAACTCAGGGCGATATTAATCGCATTATTTTGCAGACCAAAAACCTTACCCCGCATTTCTTCGGGAGTGGATTGCTGGATAGTCGTTTGCATCGGTATCCCTACCACCGCCGCAAAGGCCCCTAAGACAGTAATAAACAGCACTGTCAGCCATAAATGGTGCGTAAACAGAGATAGCCCAATTAAAGCCCCCGTCATCCCCGCATTACCAATTAGACCCAGTTGATTATGAGAAAATCTGTGTCCCACCTGACCCAGAATCGCCGCCCCAACTGCCATTCCCACGCCTACTGCTGCTAATAAAAAGCCGAATTGAGAAGCTTTCATTCCTGGTAGTACCTCAGCCAATCGCACAGCCAAAACTGCTAAGGCCGCAAAGATGGAAAATAGAATTACCAGTTGAATTAAGGCATTACGGACAGGGGGTTGATGTTTGATATAGCGCAATCCTTCGCGCAAATCTTCTAAGGGATGGGGGGGTTCGTGTTCTAAAGCGTCAGTTTTTTCGCCTGTTTTCAGCGATAGTAATAGCAATCCGGCGATCGCATAACTTCCCCCTACGGCCAACTCCTTACCAATACCAAATCCGCCGCCCAATTGCCCAACGATCGCATCTGCTAAGGCTAAGAGTGGTTCTCCCACTGCAAACCCAATAATCACCGACCCCATCATCGTTGTTGTATAGAGGGAATTAGCCGACAGTAAGTTACGGCCTTCTACAATCAAAGGTAAAGCTGACTGTTCTGCCGGTGCGAAAAATTGAGTCAGAGTTGACACTAAAAATGTCACCAACAGTAGCAAGCAAAAGCCCACCGGCACAGAACCCAAGTTCATATCTTGAGATAGCCATAGCAGCAAGGGCAGCGTCACCACCAAACCCCCCCGTAGGAGATTCGTAGCCACTAGCACTGCCTTCTTCGACCACCTATCCACAAACACACCCGCAGCCGCACCAAACAGCACCGCAGGTATCGTAAATGCAATCATTACCGCCGACACCCACCCGCTAATCGTTTGGCCTGCGGATTGAAAACGAGTGTCAATCAGGGCAATCATCAACACCAGATAAACTTTATCTGCGAGTTGGGAGAAAATTTGACCGCTCCATAGAGCCAAAAAATTCCGGTTTCTCAACACGGGCAAAAATCCGCGTTCCGGTTCCTCTTCAGAAGGCTTAAGGGGTAAGGCTGCGCCGTTAGATGGGGTTGCCATATTTGCAGGCGGAAACCCTGGAGGAATAGTGGGAGATTCAAGGTTTAGGGTGCTTTTCTCCTCTAGCATTGCTGGGGGAGAGCTCGGCAATTCTTCCGGTTGTGGCTTTGTGCCATTCCCTGTATATTTTTCAGCAGTCAGGGGAGTTGTGAAGTCTTCTACTTTTGCCCGATATTCTGGTTCCGCAGAGGTGGGGCGATCGTGGAAGAGGGGGTTGTGCTCTCCAGATTCCGCTATTTTGTGGCTCAGAGGTAAAAGTGATATTTTCAAATCAGAATCAGACAGTCGCATCATATTTTAGTAAGGGGGAGTCGCCAGAAACCAAGGGTTAACTGCTGTTGGCGAGAGAGGTACTATATAGCAGGAGGCAAGAGGCTCTTATGCAGGAGGTAGAGGCGATCGTTGCAAGGGTTTCAGCAATCAATCGTGTCTGGTGTCACCTTGGCGACTGCTATATTTTGAAACTTTAACCGCTAGCTTTATCATCTTCTAACTTTTTACAGGAATTACGTAGAAGAGATGACCGAACTTCGTCTGTCAGTCAGTTAGTGTGTCCGTCAGGGGTTAAAACCCCTGTCTCACAAGTCAAGTCCTCTGAAGAGGACTCATAAGAAGACTTTTAAATTTAATTAGTCCTCTTCAGAGGACTTAAGCTATTAGGCAGAGGTTTTAACCCCTGGCCCCTTTTGGCTTAAGTTGACTCCGATGACGGGCGATCGCGGTTTTAAGTTAAGAGTGCGTAAGTCCTAATATTTTTAATTGTCTTACGTCGCTAGCATCTTCAAACGTAATTTTCGGTTTCTACGTAAGTATCGATCAATGCCGCAGAGAGGATGGAGCAACCTAAGTGATATTGGGCGTATTGGCGCAACAGGCGTTCGACGGCGGCCCAGTTGCCAGAATCGGAGAAATAGCTAGATTCAGGAAGCTCAGGCAAAGCTAGCTGCTGGAGAATGGCTAATTCCGCTGCGTTGATTTTGGTACTTTGTCGGCGCGATCGCCCTTGGGTAGTTTGCAGATAGCGGGCTCGTAAGCGCTCTGGTATTGGCAGAACGCGGGGGGAGTTTTCTGATAATTCTTTTTCTATACTCTCATTCCCTTGTTGCTTTATTTCTAAACTAGCTAATTCAGATAAACTAATGGTTCCTCCATCGGAGATACTAAATCCCACTTGCCAGTCTGGATCGGTAAAATTGGGGTTCAGGGGGCGCTGGGTGATTCCGCAGACTTGCACTTGGGGGGCTATTCCTCCTAATGCTAGTAGATGAAAAATGCCGTGCGCTAGATGAGCGACAACTGTTTTGCTGTCAGTTTTGCGGGGTAAACGCTCTAGGCGGCTGAGGTGTTCGTTGAGCAGACTAAACAATTCTTCTTGGGGTTGCTCGGAAAGGGCTTGAGTTAGTACCAATTCTGCGAGATATTGACCTGATGCTAGTTTTCCTAAGTCTCTGCTCAGTCCTGAGTATGATTCTATTGTTTCTGCTTGGGTAATTTTATCGAGCGATCGCCCTTTGGCAAGTAGTAATTCGTTAACTACAAATAATTCGCTTCTCCCGCCTAAGTGCGATCGCTGTTTGCGAACTCCAGGCGCTACGGCTCGAATTAAGCCAAATTCCCGCGTCAATATCGTTAGCAATCGGTCATGCTCGCCCATAGGCATACTTTTGAGGTTAATTCCAGTTGCTTTGTAAGTTCGATTCATTAATTGTTAATTGTTAATTGTTAGTTGTTAGTTGTTAGTTGTTGGTTGTTAGTTGTTGGTTGTTAGTTGTTGGTTGTTAGTTGTTGGTTGCTCTTTTAATTCATTGTAGGGTGTGAAGAGCTGCGATCGCACGTTGAGGCGAGAAACCGGGTTTCTTGGTAGATATCTCTTTGAGAATCTTAGATTTTTCTGAGAAACCCGGTTTCTTTGCCTAAGTCCTATAATTATTTAACAACTTAAAATTACTGCCCTCTATCCTTGGGACATATTTGATATCCACATTAGGAATATCTCCAGCTATGGCAGCTACAATCACGGGCACAATCAAAGTCAACGTAAGTCGTGGTGACTTCGCGGGTGTCTACATAGGTGACTTTTCCTATGACGATACACATCTGACCAAAGTAGGCTCGGAGTTCATGACCATCAATGGTGGAAATGGAGATCGACCGGGACTGCTATCTTTTAACTTTAAATTTTTGGACTTGGCTACAGGTTTAACTCCTGTCACTTATACCGCCAGAGATGTTAACGAATATCCAGACTATCCACTTTTGGTTTTCTCAAACGGCATTCCCATTCAATTTGCCATAGAAGTTTTTTCTGCATCTGGAAAGGACGCATTTGCGTTCTACGATCCCAAGATATTTCTTTTCGCCTTCCGAAATGGAACTATTGGAGGTGATGGGGATGTGACTTTAGAAATTAGTGAACATACTTTTTAACTATTAACCGTTAACTGCTTATTACGATCGCGAATTAAATCAGGCCCGCGAGAAGTCCCCAAACGAGTCGCACCCGCCACAATTAAATCTACAGCTTGCTCGTAAGTACGAATTCCTCCTGATGCTTTAATACCCACGCGCCCTTTCCCAAGTTCATCCAGCAGACTCACATCTGCAACTGTAGCCCCGCCATAGAAACCAGTATTAGTTTTCAGATAGGTGACACCCGCATCCATACAAATCTCAGCCGCCAGTCGCTTCTCCGCTTCAGTAAGTAGCGCTGTTTCTAAAATTGCCTTGACAATTAAGCCAGTTTCATCGCAAATCTCGGCAATATCGCGGTGTAATTTGTCAGTTTTTCCAGCTTTTAATAAACCTAAATTGATGACAACATCGAGTTCAGCAGCTCCATTTTCTGCCGCTTCTTGGGCTTCGTAGAGTTTGGCTGCTGAGGTTGTTGCTCCGGTAGGAAAGGCAATTACACTACAGACTTTAGGGTGTTTACCGTGTAGAAGAATGGCCGCTTCACGCACGTAGAAGGGATATACGCAGACTGTGGCGAACTGAAATCGATCTGCTTCTTCACAGCACTTTGTCAACTGCTCTGGCGTAGCAGCCGGATTGAGCAGGGCGTGGTCGATAAATGGGGCAATGTCAATGTCTGATTGGATTGCTGTCATTAAATGGCGATCGCGCGTAGACTTACAACCTTAGCATAGTTCATTTTCGATCGGACTTACGCTCACAGTACCGCCGCCCTGGCGGCATTACAAATAATTTTAATGCTGAGCTACAGCGACTAATTTGGAAAATCCTTCCCTTCTCAGTGAAATTACGGTTTAATTTTATAGATATTTGGAGATAGAATCATCCTTAAGATAGATGTTAAAGTTATGAACCTAATTCACAACATGGAAGCAGCGTGGTTTTACCATCTCGGATCGCGTCACCTGGAAGCGAACAACAACGATGAAGCCCTTAGCAGCTTTGACAGAGCTCTCAATTTACAGCCAGACGACTACAAATGTTGGTTCGGGCGGGGTATGGCGCTAGGGAATTTGGAGCGACATCAGGAAGCACTAACCAGTTTCGATCGGGCACTGGGATTTCGACCGAACGCGAGTTTTGGCTGGCACAACCGCGCGATCGCCTTGGGCAATTTAGGTCGCCATGAAGAAGCTCTAAACAGCTTTGACAGAGCGCTAGAATTCAATCCCTACGCCGCGAATATTTGGCATAATCGGGGGCTAACGCTGATTCATTTAGGGCGCTGTGACAAAGCGATCGCCTGCTTTAAGCGCTCTCTAGAATTGCAACCAGACGCTAGTTGGGCGTGGTACAACCAAGGTAAAGCGCTATTGCACCTCAACTGCTACGAACAGGCGCTCAACAGTTTTGAGAGAGCGATCGAATTCAAACCCGATGATGCTAGAGCTTGGTATAACCGAGGTCTTGCACTCAAGGGACTAGGTTATTATCACAAGGCAATTATTAATTTTAATCGAGCCTTGGATCTTCAGCCTAACTATGACGAGGCTTGGTACGAACGGGGACTCGCTTGGGGAAAATTAGGCGGCTTAGCTCAAAGGAATAACGCTGCAAAAACAGAAGTTGATTTGCTAGAGAATGATTATTTGAGTTGGTACAACCGAGCTGTAAACTTAGCAGAAAACGGTTATTATTGGGACGCAATAGATTGCTACAGCAAAGCTCTAGAAATTCATAGCACTTTTGCGGATGCTTTTTACAACAAAGCTTGTTGTTATGCGCGGCTTGGCTATTCGGAATTGGCAATTGACAATTTGGAACAAGCTATAAAATTTGCTCCTGATGTTTATCGACAGTTAGCTTTAAGTGAGTTGGATTTTCAGGCTATCAGCGCTGAAGAACGGTTTGATTCGCTGCTGGAAGGTTAAATAGGGCTTGCTGAATAATTGCTCGAATTTTATCCATCTTTTTTCACTCTGGAAAAATAAAAATTAGCGCCAAATTTTCAACTGTAGATCGAGCAAGGATTTGAGCATTTATTTTCTAACAGAATGGCTTAAATCAAGATTTTTGGTAAAAGTCTTATGCTATTTTTGCCTATGAGTCCGATTTAGCTGAAGCGATCGCATCTGGTCTGGAAACTAGGGCTGGGCGAGGACAGTATGCTGCCCTTGCCGTTTCGGTTTAATTAGATGGAGCTACTTATTTAACTAAGCTTGAATATATCGATCGCTCCTGTTATTGGTTTGCGATCGATTATTCAGCAAACCCTAATTAACCTTCCTCAACTACAGATTCAGCTTCCACACTCACAGTGGCATCACTAGCGCTTGTTTCCACATCATCTTCCTCATCCTCATCCTCATCCTCAATAGGAGTTAAACTGCCTTCAGGAACGAGTTCAATTGTGCTGTGTTCTTCCAACCATTTGAGAGTTTTGGTTTTAAGCAAATCAGCTTCGACGACTTCCCGCAATCGGTCTGGATCTACATCTTTATCCTTAAGTTGAGACATTACTTTTCTCTCTTCTTTGAGAATTTCTGCTTCCTCAACGGAGATGGATTCCTGTTTGGCAACTTGTACTAAAGCGAGAGACTGTTTGATCCGCTCGATCGCTTGGGGGCGCGATCGCTCCCGAATCCCTGGTATATTTTCCTTAGTAAAGAACTGCGTGATGTCAATCCCGTAATTGCTTAATTGCATTGCCTGCTGAGTCATCAAATACTCAACTTCGCGGCTAATCATTGTTTCTGGGATTTCCACTTCTACTGTCTCTTCCAAAGCTTTGAGCAGAGCTCCTTCCTTATTGGCAGTAATTTTGCTCTGGTGCTCTTCTTGAAAGCGTTTTTCCAAAGATTCGCGCAATTCTGCTAGGGTTTCAAACTCGCTGATTTCTTGAGCGAAGTCATCGTCTAACTCTGGCAACTCTTTTTCTTTGAGCTCTTTGAGGGTAATGGTAAATACCGCCGACTGGCCAGCTAACTCTTGATTGCCGTACTCTGCGGGGAAATCTACGGCTATTTCTTTGGTTTCTCCAGGGTTCATGCCAATAATTCCAGCGATGAAGCCAGGGATAAATTGGTTTTCCTGTAGTTCAACTTGAAAGTCTTCGGCTTTACCGCCGGGGATTTCTTGGGGTTCTTCGCCTTCAGGTGCAATGGCAAATCTACCTTGAAAATCCAATAATGCCATATCTCCCAACTGAGCCGCTCGACCTTCTGCGGGAATTAAAGTAGCTTTTTCGGCTCGGTACTGTTCTAACACCCGATTGACTTGCTCTGCATCGTAATTGACATCTTCTGCTTTTAGCTGCAAACCAGTATACTCTCCCAGTTTAGCTTCCGGCTCTACATCAACCGCAGCTAAAAATGTCAGCGGCTGTCCGGGTTCAAACTGGTTGAGCAACTGCTCAAATTCGGATCGGAGTTCAAAATTACCGATCGCCTCAATATTTTCTTGCTCTATTGCTTTCTGGAGGGATTCATTAATCAAATCTTCCAAAGCTGTAGCTTTCAGGCGAGTCTGGCCCAACCGCTGCAACAAAATATGCCGGGGGACTTTGCCTCTGCGGAACCCAGGAATGTTGAGGGAGCGTGAAAATTGCTGTACTACCTGTTCGTAGACTTGTTTTGACTTTTCGGGTGTAATTTCGATTTCCAGACCAATTTGGCTGGCTGGAAGCTTTTCCTGGGTTACTTTCATCGGCTTTTTATGGTACTTAAAACAATACGCTTGAAGAATTTTCGCGCAAATGCGGTGGGTGCGGAGGGGACAATAGCCCTAGAGCAGGAAGGCATGAAGGCAGAAGGCAGAAGGTTAAAAGTCTGATTCCTCATACTTTTCAACTTTCTCACTGGCGATATGACTGCCATACTGCTCTCGTTAGATACGCTCTCATGGAGTAGTGCGATTTTGCGATCGCCTCCAACTCAAAGCAGAGAGATCGTTGCCTGCTACACTAGCGATAGATATAATCTGGACGTAGCCATTTAGCGATCGCTGCTCCAACTCCGGTTAACTACACTAAGTTATGGTAACTGATCCTGCACTCCCCTAACATTCAATCGCTTTACCTTGAGTAAAATCGTTATTTTAATTTCAGATTTCGACCTTTTAAGCCCAAACCATCGGAGGAAATTAATTTGCCCCAATCCTATCGAGTTGCTATTCTAGGAGCAACTGGCGCAGTCGGCGCAGAGTTGCTGGAGTTATTGGAAAGCCGAGACTTTCCCCTTGCTGACTTGAAGCTGTTGGCTTCTGCACGTTCCGCTGGTACAACTCTCTCCTTTGCTGGCGAAAAGTTACCTGTAGAGGCTGTAGGCGATCGCTCTTTTGATAATGTCGATTTAGTCCTCGCTTCAGCGGGAGGCTCTATCTCTAAACTTTGGGCCCCGAAAGCTGTGGATGCTGGTGCAGTAGTCATTGACAATTCCAGCGCTTTTCGGATGGAACCAACTGTTCCCCTAGTTGTGCCAGAGGTGAATCCAGAGGCGGCGGCAACTCACCAAGGTATAATCGCTAATCCCAATTGCACGACAATTTTAATGGCCGTTGCCGTTTGGCCGTTGCACCAAGTTCAACCAGTAGAGCGGATAGTTGCTGCCACTTACCAGTCTGCCAGTGGTGCCGGCGCTAGAGCAATGGAAGAGGTGAAGACCCAAGCTAGGGCGATTTTGCAGGGTGAAACACCCAAAACTGAGATTTTCCCCTATCCTTTGGCCTTTAATTTGTTTCCCCACAATACGAAAATCAACGATTTAGGATATTGTGAGGAAGAAATGAAAATGGTAAACGAAACCCGCAAAATTTTCGGAACCCAGGATATTAGAATTACGGCAACTTGCATTCGGGTTCCCGTACTCCGGGCGCATTCGGAAGCGATTAATCTAGAGTTTGCGAAGCCTTTTAGTCCGAAATTAGCTAAGCAGATTTTGAGTCAGTCTCCCGGAATTAAGCTGGTAGAAGATTGGGAAGCTAATTATTTCCCGATGCCTGTGGAAGCTAGTGGTAAGGACGAGGTATTAGTAGGCAGGATTCGCCAAGATATTTCTCATCCCTGTGCTCTGGAACTCTGGCTTAGCGGCGATCAAATTCGCAAAGGGGCGGCATTGAACGCTGTGCAAATTGCGGAATTGTTAGTGGTTAGTGGTTAGTGGTTGGTTGTTAGTGTAAAACAAGGAACTAGGAACAATAGACAGCTAACAAGGAACAATAGATGATGAATAATTAACAACTAACAACTAACAACTAACAACTAACAATTATGAAGAGTGTGGTAAATTTTGGAAGGGTTCTGACTGCAATGATTACACCGTTTAAGGAAGACGGTAGCGTGAATTATGCAGTAGCAGAACAGTTAGCAGTGCATTTAGCCGATCGCGGCAGTGATGGAATAGTAGTCTGCGGAACCACAGGGGAATCTCCCGCTCTTACGTGGGAAGAAGAATATAATTTATTTCAAGTCGTGCAAAAGGCTGTAGCCGGAAAAGCGAAGGTAATTGCAGGGACGGGATCGAATTCTACTAGCGAGGCGATCGCAGCGACGCAAAAAGCTGCTAAACTAGGACTAGATGGATCATTACAAGTAGTTCCCTATTATAACAAGCCGCCGCAGGAAGGTTTGTATAGACACTTTAAAGCGATCGCTTCTTCTGTTCCAGAATTGCCTATAATGGTGTATAATGTACCTGGACGCAGTAGTGTAAATCTGCTACCAGAGACCGTCGCTAGGTTGGCAGAAATTCCGAATATTGTAGCTGTCAAAGAAGCCAGTGGCAACTTAGATCAAGCAAGTCAAATTCGACGCATCACGCCCCCTGAATTTCAGATTTACTCTGGGGATGACTCCCTAACGTTGCCGATGTTGGCAGTTGGGGCTACCGGCGTAGTTAGCGTGGCAAGCCACATAGTAGGAGAGCAACTCCAACAGATGATACAAGCTTTTGAAGCTGGTCAAGTCCAAGTCGCTACCCAGATTCATCTGCAACTTTTCGACCTGTTTAAAGCTCTTTTTCTTACCACAAATCCCATTCCTGTTAAGGCACTTTTGGAACTCCAAGGCTGGAATGTTGGAGCCCCCAGACTGCCGCTGTGTGAAGCGTCAGAGGAGATAGTTAAAAAGTTAAAAGATGAGCTTAGCAAGCTAGGTATGCTTTAGCCAGTTACAGGGGCAAAAACGAGTTTTCAGACAACTGAATAAAATAGTTAATGGTTAATAGCTAATGGCTAATAGCTAATAGCTAATGGCTAACAGTTAACAATTAATAATTAACTGTTACAAATGACCAATGACCAACTACAATGACCAATTACCAATTACTAATTACCAATGATTAATCCCAGATTACCGATTACGAAAGATGCAATGTTGAAAGATTCAATGATGCGGATGACCAAAAACTCAAGCGAACCCACTCTCAAAATTATCCCCCTGGGCGGACTCCATGAGATCGGCAAGAATACCTGTGTTTTCGAGTACGAAGATGAAATTATCCTCCTAGATGCAGGATTAGCTTTTCCCAGTGACGGAATGCACGGCGTAAATATTGTTCTCCCAGACATGACTTATCTGCGAGAAAATAAGGAAAAAATCAAGGGTATGATCGTCACTCACGGTCACGAAGATCATATCGGCGGCATTCCTTATCACCTCAAACAATTTGAAATTCCAGTAATTTACGGCCCTCGCTTAGCGATGGCATTACTATCTGGCAAACTGGAAGAAGCGGGAGTTTCCAACCGGACGGAATTAAGAACAGTTAGACCTCGCGATATAGTGCGAATTGGCAAACATTTCTTAGTTGAATATATTCGCAACACCCACTCAATGGCCGACAGCTTTACAGTGGCAATTCATACCCCAGTGGGAGTTTTAATTCACACAGGAGATTTTAAGATCGACCACACCCCAGTAGATGGCGAGTTTTTCGACTTCCAAAAGCTGGCAGAGTACGGCGAGAAAGGTGTCCTCTGCTTAATTAGCGATTCAACTAACTCCGAAATACCTGGATTTACGCCTTCAGAAAGGTCTGTTTATCCTAACCTCGACAGAGTTTTTGCTCAGGCTCCTGGTAGGATCTTGGTGACAACATTTGCTTCATCTGTACACCGACTGCAAATAGTTTTAGAATTAGCTAAAAAGCATAATCGTTATGTGGCAGTGGTGGGGCGTTCGATGTTAAATGTCATTGCCCATGCTCGCAATTTAGGATACATTAAGTGCGAAGATAGCATCTTCCAACCCTTAAAGGCAGTCCGTAATATGCCTGATGAAAAGTTAATAATTTTAACTACGGGTTCCCAGGGAGAACCGATGTCGGCAATGACGCGGATTTCTAACTGCGAACATCAAGAGATTAGGATTAAAAAAGGCGATACAGTAGTGTTCTCAGCTAATCCGATTCCAGGGAATACGATCGCAGTGGTGAATACGATCGACAGGTTGATGATGCTGGGTGCAAATGTAATTTATGGTCGCGATAAAGGCATTCACGTTTCTGGGCACGGCTGTCAGGAAGACCAAAAGCTGATGATTGCGATGACAAAACCCAAGTTCTTTTTGCCGGTTCATGGCGAGCACCGGATGCTGATCCAGCACTCGAAGACGGCCCAGAGTATGGGTATCCCGGCAGAAAATATGGTGATTATCGACAATGGCGATGTCGTGGAGTTGAATCAAAATTCCATCTCCGTTGGCGGTAAAGTAGCGTCAGGGATTGAGTTAGTCGATGGTTCCCGTGCGGGGGTCGTTAAGGAAAACGTGCTTAAGGAACGTCAGCAATTGGCTGAAGATGGCATTGTAACAGTGGCGGCTGCTTTAGGTTGGGAAGGCAAATTGATCGTTAAGCCTGAAATTCATTTGAAGGGTGTAGTCACAAATGTGGAGCGATCGCTGTTACAACGGTTGATTACGCAGACGATTGAAACTGTGTTGAGCGATCGCTGGTCAGAATTTGCTAAACCTGTCGGGTCAAAAGTTGAGGTTGACTGGGTGGGAGTGCAGACGCAATTAGAACGAGCGATTCACAGGCTGCTACGTCGGGAAATTCAGAGTAATCCCTTGCTGGTATTTTTGATGCAAAATCCAGAAGATGTGGGGGCGGCGGAGAAACCTAAAGTTACTCAGGAAGAACCGGAAGTTAAGCTTACTGGTCGGCGACGGCCTCGGACTGTTACGAGAGTTGCTTCTTAACAGGTTTTAAGGGGAGATGAACGCAGATAGATTTAGCGATCTGTCTGCGTTTATTTTTTGTTTATTAAGTAGCTCCACCTAATTAAACATAAGATAAGGATGGCTAAAAAGCTGACTGTGTAAACATTCTTCCTTCTCTCCTAGATAACTAAATCCTTCTTCCTTCGATTTACTATTCCTCTGGAGACTTTAATTCAATCGTCAGATTCGGCAAACCAGAAAGCTTTTCCGTCTCTGGGATATTTTCAGCTAAGGGTACAATAATCGTTAATCCTCCTGGCACGCACTCAATTGACAGCGGAGTATTACCAATAATTTCCCCATCTAAGACAACTTTTTGAGGCGGATCGGTAGTAATTTTAACCTGTTTTGCTCGCAAATAACCAATGTCATCTCGTTCAACAGCACTCCCCCTCAAAGCTGTTTGTAATAAGTGGTAAGAAGCTGCGATCGCACCTGCGGCATTCGCAGGTGCTACCACTGTAATATCGAGTAAACCATCATCAACAATAATTCCCGCCGGCCCTTGAGCTAAAATAGAAGTAGCCGGTGCTGCATTGGCAACCGTTACGGCAGCAGCAGTAACATTAATAATCTTATCTTCAGTTTCAATTGTCGTCTCAAAACTCTCCATATTGTTCAACTGTTTAATTCCCGACAGAATGTAAGCCAACATTCCCCAGCGATTTTTTGACTCTCGATCCGCCTGTTCTACAGTTTCCGCCTCAAAGCCAACTCCTGCTAACAAAACCATTGGTTCTTTACCATTGCACATTGCCGCATCCACCACCCTTGTTAGCCCTCCTAAAATCACTCCGCAGGCTGATTCTATGGTAGTAGGAATTTCTAAAGCATTAGCAAAAGCATTCGCAGTTCCTCGCGAAATAATTCCTAAAGGGATATTACTTCCTACTACCGCCGCTGCTACTGCTGATAAAGTACCGTCACCCCCAGAAGCAATAATAGTTTCTGCACCTCTAGAAATAGCTTCCTTGGCAAGTTGAGCCGCGCTGATTTCAGGAGTAGTCATCCAAATTTCTAAGTCAATCACAGGGTCTAAAAGTTCTCGAATTTTCGCCAAATCTTGATCGGGGTCACTTTTACCAGCAACGGGATTAAAGATTAGGCAAGCCGAACGTTTTTCACTCATTTTTACTTAATTTTAAGTTGATTAAATAACTAAATCCCCTGTCCCCCGCTCATGGCTCTAGAAACCGGGTTTTTGAGATCGTCTGTGGGTCACGCAGAAGGCAGAAGGCAGGAGGCAGGAGGCTCTTATGTAGAAAGTAGAAGTCACAATGAAGTATTTTCGTAAAAAACCCGGTTTCTTTGGTTGGGTGCGTAAGTCCTGATTGGTTGAGAAATTACTGACTTATTACTATTTTATAAGTCCTAGTAAAGCTGAAGCCATAACTTATTCAGCAAGCCCGAACTAGAGCCTGTGCAATGCCGATTCCGTCTGATTCCATCGGCCTAGAATCCTATGCAAAATTAGCCGGATCTTGATCTCGCCGATGCTTGAGCAAAATCGGAGTACCTTGACCATCACCCACCAAAGCCGCCGTTTCCTCCAAGGCTTCCCGCAATCGCTTGGCGGCGTAAATCGACATATCGCGGGGTACATTCACGCGATCGCGCAAATAGCGCAAAGCCGCATCTGAACCAGCCGGCGGCTTACAAACTTCGCCTGTCATCATCAAGGTTAAAGCACAGCGCAAAGCTTGATCGAATAAATTGTCGTCAGCAGGGTTGACGCGAATGATGTTGCGGCGGTGCTTAATGACGCGATGGAGTGCTTCAGCGCGGGCGGTTTCCTGTTCTGGGTACATCGCATCCGGGAGTCCAGCCCAAGGCCCATTATCGACGCGGGCTTTGTTGAGCAACATTTGCGGTTCGCCGTTTTCATAACAGCCGCCCATTTGAGGGGGTAAATCGTGGACGTGGGTGTGGAAGTCGCTTTGAGTGCCGCGATAGGTGGGGCGGCTTTCCATCGCTGCAAACCAGTCAGCAAAGCGGGGGTTTTCTTCGCGCATGGAGTAGCCTTTGTAGTAGTAAAGACTGGCATTCATGCGTTCGACGTAGGGCGTAAAGATGACATCGGCAGTCCCAAATTCTTCCAGAAAATAAGGCCCAGGAGTGCTAGCCAGGGCTGCTTCCACTTGGGCGACGATATTAATAAATTGGTTGCGGTTGTGCTGTTCTACTCTAGCTGAACTGGCGGGGTAGCACAGCCAAGAGCACCAAGCTCTAAACAGCAGTCGCTCTAACCGCCGCAGGGAAATGACTGCGGGGTTTTCCATGCCCAAACCCAAGGGGCCATAGATTCTTTCGAGGGCGATTAAGATGTCGTCGCTTTCGGTGATGATGCGGCCGTCTAGTTCGATCGCGGGTAGCATTCCCGACGGCACTTTGCGCTTGTACCAACTTTCTTTTTCCCCATAGCAGAACATGGTAACTTTGTCAATACGATAGGGAATTTGTTTTTCTTCCAACCACAACCAGATTTTTTGGCAATAGGGACACCAGGCGTGGTTGTCGCGGTAGAGGGTGACTCGGACATCGGCTTCGGTTTGTCCGAACAGGCGCAGGCGGGATTGAGCGTTAGTTGGCCCGTTGATGCGATCGATTTGAAAGTCTGTGAGGGCTTCTAATTCTGTCCAGCTTAGGGGGGTGGCGATCGTTGTGGTGGATGTCATGGGTAAATTAGTGCTGATGATGGTTCCCCAAAATATAGACTAATATAGAACTTTTCTTGGTCGCGATCGCTCTCAAAGCTCGTCCAGTCAGATTTGGTTACATGGCCGATAGTATCTAGTTTTTAGTCTTTGACTTCTAGTACGAACAACCCCCGGATTGGATGTAAGATAACACCTATTGGCATCAAGGAACATCAAACTCATTCGGATAATTCCCTTCGTGCTCAACGCCTTACGGCATCAAAGGTTTAATCACGCTATTCGTGATTCTAGCTAGCCGCCGCTTCTTTAGTGCTCAACGCCTTACGGCATCAAAGGTTTAATCACGATTTGAATTTGCCTAGCGATCGCGCACCTTTATCCTGTGCTCAACGCCTTACGGCATCAAAGGTTTAATCACGGAAACTTAGGGATGCTGACTTGATAGAATGGGTGGGAGTGCTCAACGCCTTACGGCATCAAAGGTTTAATCACTCTAAACACTCTGCCATCCAATAATAAATGATCGGGTCTAGGTGCTCAACGCCTTACGGCATCAAAGGTTTAATCACCATTGACCAACCATAACCACACAAAGGAGGTGTAGTGCTCAACGCCTTACGGCATCAAAGGTTTAATCACTAAACCCATTGCGTTAGCCGGCCACGCGCTAAACATATGTGCTCAACGCCTTACGGCATCAAAGGTTTAATCACCAGAAAATTAAAACAACAGGAGGTAACAAACAAGCCAAGTGCTCAACGCCTTACGGCATCAAAGGTTTAATCACGCCCAGGCAGCCGGCCTAAGAAAGAACGGGTGAAAAATAGTGCTCAACGCCTTACGGCATCAAAGGTTTAATCACTGGGAGGCTTTTCCTCCGCCTTTTTCGCTGGTTTTACGTGCTCAACGCCTTACGGCATCAAAGGTTTAATCACCTCTAGCTCAAATTCAAATCCTTCCGTAGGTGTTCGTGCTCAACGCCTTACGGCATCAAAGGTTTAATCACGGTTTTGTCTCAAAATCCGGCATTAATAATTTAACTGTGCTCAACGCCTTACGGCATCAAAGGTTTAATCACGTCAGCATCGAAGTTATACCATTTAGGCAATTCATGTGCTCAACGCCTTACGGCATCAAAGGTTTAATCACATTCGTCTTCGGGGCGAATTATCTTATGGAGTGTCTGGTGCTCAACGCCTTACGGCATCAAAGGTTTAATCACTAGAGTGACAAGGTGTGTCAAAGCAGTTGTTAGCGAGTGCTCAACGCCTTACGGCATCAAAGGTTTAATCACTAACACCATTTGTAAGGCATTGCCCATCGCTTCTATGCGTGCTCAACGCCTTACGGCATCAAAGGTTTAATCACAATTCCCTTTTGCCGAAATGAGGGAATCTCTTTACGTGCTCAACGCCTTACGGCATCAAAGGTTTAATCACAGCGGCGGCTGAAACCTTTACAGGACAACCACCTCTCGCCCATTTTACAAGCACCTCCACTCAATAGC
>NZ_CACA01000264.1:0-34313 GCF_000180455.1 Kamptonema sp. PCC 6506 | reverse complement strand
TGGGAGTGATGTTTCCTATGACTTTGATTATGACAATGGGAATCGGATTACGAAGATTACGGATGTTGATGGGGTGACAAATTACAGCTACGACAAGAATAATCAGTTGACTGTGGCTGACTATTCTAATACTAATCAGCCGGATGAAAGTTTCAGTTACGATGGCAATGGTAATCGGACTAATTCTGGATATCAAACGGGAACTAATAATCGGTTACAGTCGGATGGGAAGTTTAATTATGCTTATGATGATGAGGGGAATTTGATTCGTCGGACTGAGATTTCGAGTAATAAGGTGACGGAGTATGAGTGGGATTATCGGAATCGTTTGGCGGGGGTTTTTGATAAGAATGCGGCGGGGGATGTTACTCAGGAAGTAGGGTTTAAGTATGATGCGATGAACCGTCGGATTGCTAAGAAGGTGGGGAGTAATGAGACTCGGTTTGTTTATGACAGGGATAATGTGCTGTTTGATTTCACTGCTTCGGGGGCGAATCAACCTGTTTTGGATCAGCGGTATTTGTTTGGGAGTGGTGTTGACCAAATGTTGGCGCAGGAGAGTGCTCAGGGGGATGTTTTATGGGCTTTAAGTGACCAGTTGGGGACGGTTAAGGATTGGGTGGATGATAGTGGGAGTGTGGTGAATCATGTTGTTTATGATGCGTTTGGTGGGGTGGTTGATGAGAGTGATTCTGGGTTTGGGAGTCGGTATGGGTTTACGGGGAGGGAGTTGGATGCTGAGACGGGGTTGTATTATTATCGGAGTCGGTATTATGATGGGGAGATAGGACGGTTTATTGGGGAGGATTCTGTTGGGTTTGGGGGTGGGGATGCTAATCTTTATCGGTATGTGGGGAATCGGCCTGTTGATAGAATTGATCCTTCGGGAACTAGGGATACACGATGGCCTGGGAATGGATCGGTAACGAATAATAGTAGCCAACCAGTGATTATTCTCAACAGTAATACCACTGATGACTATCTAGAAACATTACAACCTGGTCAGGCTACTCCAGATAGTATAGGTCACTCTAAGGATGCGGATGGTGTATGGGTATGTAGAAATAACAAGTGGGCATTTTATGAAGTATTTGTAGGCAATATACAATGGCAAACTATTTCTGTTAGATTGCCTACAACAGTTGGAATATCCGTGTCTGTACCCGTACTTGTTCCGAGGGATGCGACTATTGGAGATGTGATTGTTACTGACAATCTGGTTCGCGATCGTGGGGGACGAGTTCTCTCTCCTGGTTTGCCACAAAATCGTGGGCGACAGTCCAGTAATACTCCACCAGGCAGTTCATACGACTGTTCCTGCCTTAATAAGATCGTTCAACAATACCCAGATGCCTCTGTCTGGCGACCAGTCTTGCCAGGAGATCAGTGGCGTGGGAGCTATCTCGAACAATTTATCAATAGTATAGAAGGGCAGGTAGACGAAACTAAAAATAAAATAATCAACGACCTACAAAATCTGAGGTTTCCATCATCTTATATCAAGTTGAGGTTTTAGTGGATTCAATCTTAGAACAGACAACAGAATAAAACATTCAAATTTTATTCTGAAAATATTCATTAGCTTGAATAAGCATCGGAGGTAAATTATGATGTTGTTAGTTGACAAATATCTATCGCTAATTGCCGATATTATTGATTTTTTTTCGGTAATGATGGTGTTTATTTTACCTATAGTGCTAGTTTGGCGCTATACAATTTGGGGAATTTTTATGGCGACCCTAATAATTGAAATTAATATTATTTTGACTGATGTTTTGATTTCTAAATTACGTTGGCAAGAGCTTGACAATGAGAATGTCGAATTCTGGATAACGATATGGATACCCGTACTTTTTTACTGCATTTTTATTCTGCTTATCAAGTTTCTTTTAAGAATATGTAAAAAGGTGTTTGAAAGCTGAGAGGCTTACTAAGAAGGAAACGTTAAAGTTTATCATCAAACAATTATCAATGGCATACCTAAACCATTTATATGCACATTCTCACTGAAGATGAATTTAATTTAGAAGCAGAGCCTTTCCTTCGGAAAATTTTTGTTCACGACAATCCGTTTAAGGAACCTTTTTCATCGCAGGTGATAGGACGTACAATTATCTATCCTTGTGAAGATGAAAATGATTCTCTACTGATTGAAGCACTGATTAGCGCAGCAGTTAAATTAGGTGATACTGGCTGCTATATCTCACTAATATCGACAGGATACCCAGAGCATGGTCCTGGTCACTGTTATATCCCATTATCAGAGTTTCTTGAGGGATACTCTGGAACAGAAAAAGATAGGCTAATTGGACCGAGGTTGGGTATTAATCCTTATACTTTAGACAGTGTTATCTATTCAGCCCAAGGTAAGTGGGGACTGATGAAATCACATGAACGTTTTGGATTACTGGGTGGGTCTCCAGAGTTTATCGAAGAGATTAGAGGAGCCGTCCCGGATTTAGACAAGCAGGTGTATGGTTTTTTTAAGCGTTTGCGAGACCTTCTGTTGGCTTGTAGTTTGAATCCTCCCGATATAACTCGAAATAAATGGTTGCCAACGTTATTAACCCATGTTTATGGTTCTGAAATTGCTGAAAAGTTGTTGGAGGAGGAGACTAGATTAATAGAGAGAATGTGATTGAATAAACTCATAAAGGCTTACCATAGTGATAAGGCCTAAAGGCGTTAATATATAGGAATATAAAATTTGCAAACATTCAAATTCATACGCTTATTGAGCAACGCCTAGATACACTTAAACCAGACATCAAAATCAATACCGATACGATTCAACCATTCTCTCATTTGATTTTCACCTAAAGCATTGAGAATTAAGCCATCTGTTTTATTGATAAATTGTACAACATCTTCAGTTTTGTGACGTTGAAGTCTCATCACTTTTTCTAGGCTAATTTGAGCTTGTTTTTCTAGATAGTTGCCAAAATCATAAATAGGAACTTTGGGATATACATTTTTTTCAAATTGCTGAGATAGCTCAGGCAAAAATTCGATTTTTAGCATCAAATAAACCCATGCTATTTTACCAACATAACTGCTTTTTGGAAACCCTCCTATTAGTAACTCTATAAATGTCTTCCGAGTATAATCATAACCCCAAGCCATATCTGCTAGAGATTGTTCGATTAGTAATTGAGTATAGTCCATGTCAATAGAGGTAATATGTTCAGGATGTGGAACGCGAGATGACATTTCAATTTTCGCGTAGGGAATCGCTGTATTGTAAAACCCAACATACCAATGTTCTGAACACTTATCTCTTTTCACTGAAAAACCATACAACTTTATGTCTCCCAGTATGGTAGAACCTCTTAATCCACCTTCGAGAGTGTTAACTTCTGAATAACCTTCATCAATGTTATTAAAAAAGGTTTGGATTTGTTCTAAATAAAGAGTTTTATCCGACTCTGAAACAGTTTTGAAAAATTTGGTAAATATTGGACTCACAGACTGTCTCATACTTAACTCCTTGATTAATAAGTTGCCAGGGATAAATTTTTGCAGACACCGTGAAATTATTATTGTCAGGGAACTCGCACTCATCATGTGCCAATTACGTCTAGGACTGTTCGATTAATCTCGCAAACACCTACCAATTCTCCATTACCTAGAACACAGGATACAACTATGTTGTGTCCTGTGTTCTAGTTCTGAAGATAGATGATAAAAAACTTATTATTTTCAAATCTACATCAATGTTACATAGAAATGGCAAATAGTCGGATAACTTTGAAATACAACAAAAAGCAGGAATTCTTCAAGAAGGTAACATCAATGAATCAGCAAGTTGTAGATATAGTAACCGCTCAAAATTTACTTCCCTCCCTGGGGGAATTAGTGGCTAAATTCAGCAAGATTGATTTGCCCAAAACCATTGAAATGGGCGATCGCGCTAAAGTCAATGTTAAGCTGACAAATCAAGGTTCCGCACCAATAAAGGGCCCCATCACCGTTAAACTCTATACTTCCACAGACTCGATAATCGATCGCGCCCCAGACGGCAAATTAGTCAACGATTGCTTGCTAACCTCCACTGTCCAACAAGTCAACCTGCTTCCGGGACAATCCACAACCGTTAGGTTGAACTATAGCAACATCACCTCGGTTGGAGCTCCGGGGGCTTGCAACTTGATTGCCGAAATTAACCAGAACAACGAAAGCAAGCAAATCTCAAAACTGGTTTCGGCAACTGGAAGCGATATTGTCATCGACTGGAATGCCACCGCTTTAAATGCGATTCAAGCAGAAGGGAAAGCGGGACGGGGCGTGCCGCCTACTGTAGGGTCGCGCCTGTTGGCGATCGCTGCCCTCTCGGTTTACGATGCGGTGAATGCGTTCGATCGCACTCACACATCCTATGCTGTCAACACTCCCGCCCCCATTGGCGCATCGGAGGAAGCAGCAGCAGCAGCAGCAGCCCACCGGGTTTTAGTCACACTACTGCCAAATCAAGCTCAATTATTCGATCGACAACTCGCCCGATCCTTAGCAGAAATCGCAGACACACCGCAAGCCGAAGCCGATGGAGTCGCCTTTGGAAACTTCGTTGCTGACACCATTCTCGCCTCCCGCGCCAACGACGGTTCTAGCAACAATGCCCCTTACATTCCCCCAGCAGGCGATTACGTTTGGCGGCCGGATACCGAAGGCCCCAACAAAGGCGTGGCACTTGGGCCCAACTGGGGCAAAGTCAAGCCCTTTGCTATCCCTAACACCACAGCCTTTGCCCCGAACGGCTTAGATGGCGTGCCCGGAACCGATCGCTTTGTGCAAGACTTGGAAGAAGTTCGGTTGTTAGGAGGGAAACAGAGCACCGCCAACACCACCGTGACGCGAACTCCCGACCAAACTGAAATCGCCCTGTTCTGGGCTGACGATCGCGCCGACACTTTCCGACCTTACGGACAATTGAACCAAATTGCTGAAGAAGTCGCCATGCGGGAAGAAAAGAGTCTCGCTGATAATGCCCGCTTGTTTGCCGAGTTAAACGTCGCTTTGGCGGATGCGGGGATCGTGGTCTGGGATGCTAAGTATAACAGCAAAGTCATTCAACCCCGACCGGACGATCTGATTACTGGGGGATTTGGCGATAAACACGGCATTTCAGGAACGGTGACAGACCCGGAATGGGAGCCCCTACTCAACCCCACGCCGCCGTTCCCAGATTACATCTCTGGACATTCGACTTTTGGCGGTGCATTTGCCGGGGTGATGACTAACTTTTTTGGCGAAAACTACTCTTTTACGGCAGTTTCCCAAGAACTTCCCGGTGTAACGCGCAGTTACAACAGTTTTTACGATGCTGCCTATGAGGATGCCATCAGCCGGATTTACGGTGGCGTGCACGTGCGCGAGGCTACGGTTGAGGATGCGCTGCCAACTGGTTGGGCGGTGGGCAATTTCGTCGCGCAAAATCTGTTTAAGACTGTGGTTTAACTGATACAGGTCTGCATCGGGATGCTTCCCGATGCGTGCAAATAGACTGCTAGCAGGTAAAATACCTTTATCCTTTATCCTTAATTCTATATTTCAATTAGCATTTAACGGAAGGATAAACCTTATATAGGACTTGCTGAATAAGTGCTAAAAGGTGATGTACCCTGGGTTATTCGATCGCACAATCAATTTGTTTCAACCTCTGCTAACATTTATTTAACCATAAAACCTGGATTCAAACTTCCGCATAAAAACATCAAAGCAATGTACCTTTGTTCGCTCAAACTGCGACTGATTTCCATTCGCCAATGACCTCCCCAATCTCCATCATTATCACCGTCTACAACCGAGAACGCTACCTCAGCGCCGCCATAGAAAGCATTCTCACTCAAACTTACCCCAACTTTGAACTCTTAATTTGGGACGACGGTTCCACCGACACCAGCCTCCTCATCGCCCGCGAATACGCACAGCAAGACACGCGAATTCAAGTAATAGCCGCCCCCCACCAAGGTCGAGGAATTGCCCTCAAAGCTGCTCATACAATGTGCAAAGGAATTTATACGGGCTGGGTAGACAGCGACGACTTGCTCGCACCCACCGCCCTGCAAGAAACCGCATCCGTATTAGACGCACAGCCAGAAATCGGAGTAGTCTACACCGACTATCTAATAATTAATGAAAAAACTCAAGTAAAAGGACTAGGACAACGCAGCCAAATACCCTACTCTCCAGACCGACTATTAGTAGACTTTATGACCTTCCACTTCCGCCTATTTCGCCACGAATTATACAATCAAATAGGCGGCATTAATTCCGAATTCAACCGCGCCGCTGAAGATTACGATTTCTGCCTGCGACTCTCAGAAATCACTCAATTCTATCACCTTAACAAACCCCTTTACTACTACCGCCAACATTCCCAGAATACAGTTCAACAGCAGATTGACCAAATTCTTGACTCTCAGTCAGCGATTAGGCAAGCACTTCAAAGACGCGGGCTAAGCGATAAATTTGAGATAGAAGTAGATATTATCAGTCGGTTTTTCCTCTACAAACGCTCCACAGCCCAATTTTGAACAGTTATGACAGTTCCGATATCCATTGCCATGCCCGTCTACAACCGAGAGCCTTACATCGGTTCCGCAATTGAGAGTGTTCTGGCTCAAACTTATCCTCACTTTGAACTACTCATTTGGGATGACGGTTCAACAGATAACTCCCTAACCTTAGCCCGCAATTATGCTCAAAAAGACAGGCGAGTGAGAGTATTAGCAGCAGAGCATCGAGGCTATGGCTACTCCTTCATGGCATCCATCAGAGAAACGACATCTCCTTACTTTGGCTGTGTAGACAGCGACGACTTACTAGCACCAACAGCACTAGCAGAAACAGCAGCCATTTTAGACACTTGTCCAGAAATAGGACTTGTCTATACCGACTACTTGCTCATCGACTCCAACGACTGCGTTCAAGGTTATGGCCCCCTGTGTCGCATCCCCTACTCGCCAGAACAACTATTAGTAGATCCGATGGTTTTCCACTTTCGGCTGTTCCGTCGCTCCGTTTACGATGCTGTGGGAGGCGTTGACCTAAACTTTGAATTCGCTGCGGATTACGAGTTGTGCCTGCGACTTTCGGAAGTTACACAAATAGCCAAAGTTAGCAAACCACTTTATTACTACCGCCTTCACGAACATAACATCTCGAAGTCACATAGATCTGAACAGATATCGGCAAGCCAACAGGCTATAGAGGCCGCTCTGACACGCCGGAATTTGGCTTTTAATTTAGGGTTAGGGGTAGAAATTACTGGTCATTTCCGCTTGCGAAGAAAGCCGATTTCGACCGCAGTTGGCAACATTTCATCTCCTGTTGGTGTTGGGAATACAGCTCGCTCATCGTCAGATCAAGATCACCCAATTTTCATCATTGGAGCTGAACGTTCGGGAACGACGCTCTTGCGCTTGATGCTGACAGCACATCCAGCTATCTGTATTCCACCTGAGAGCATTTTCTTCGTTGCTCTGGAGTCAAAGTATGGTGATATTGATAACTTGCTTTCTCGTATTGAAGAGTTTTTGGACGACCTTTACACCAACACTTTCCACCGATTTTCGGAATGGAATGTGGACAGGCAACTACTGCGACAGAATTTGTTGGGTTGTCGCCAGATGCGCTACTCTGAAGCGGTGTCTATTGTTTATCAAACTTATCGGCAGCAGTTCCAACCGACGGCATCCATTTGGGGAGATAAAAATCCTTTTTATATTTACCAGTTGGGTAAAATTCACAGGTATTTTCCAGGGGCCAAAGTAGTTCTTATTGTCCGCGATTTTCGGGCTTGTTACAGTTCTGTCAAACAATTGGTGGCTGGGGAGAAAGAAAGAGGCATAGTTTGGCCGGGACTCAAAACCTTGGATGAGCTGACACACCAATGGAATCAAGTGGTGAGGGTAATGTCAAAGTCCATTTGTCAGCCAGAGCAGTTTTATGTAGTTTATTACGAGCAGCTTGTCAGAGAGCCAGAAATGGAACTGCTGAAAATTTGTGAGTGGATAGGGATTGAGTTTAGCGCTTCAATGCTGGAATTTCATCAAAAAAACGCTGCATTGGGTTGGGTTCCGGCTAACCAAATGGTATGGCATCCAAGGACGCTTGAGCCACTCTGTACTGAGCGTATTCATGCTTGGCAGGATGAACTGAGCTTTTCGGAACTGGAGGCGATTGAGCTTTGGAATTGGAAAAATCTACAAAAGCTTGGTTACAAGTGCGTGACTTTTTAGCGTTGCTTAAAAAATATTGAGTAGGCATTGAGTGGTTAGAGAGTTAAGCCGAAGGCGCTTCTCCAAACAGTGTAAAAGTCAATGCTTGCATTTGGCATCACCGTTTGGGCACGGTGATGCCCATTTGGATGCGATCGCACCTAAATCAAAGAGGAGCCTGCTTCAATCACTGTCACAAAGCCCCTCAGACCTAGTTGCAGTTATTGCTACCTTGCTATCACAATAGTTTACTGCTTTTGAAAGCACTATCACGACAACCCTAGTTATAGTAAGTTAAACCGACGCATAATAGTTGGTCACGCCACAGCTTTCACGCTATAATGATATCAAACTAGCAAAGATTACTGATGTTCGTAGTTAGCCTTTTATCGAGAAAAGGAGGGTCGGGAAAGACAACCCTTGCCGTCCACTGGGCAGTCGTTGCCGTAAAGTGCGGTTTGAGGGTCGTATTAGCGGACATGGATTCCCAGAAGTCATCAGCATCTTGGTTTAACAAGCGAGAAGCTGAAACCCCCTTACTGATACAGCCCCAACCTTCCAACATATCTGACCACATTCAAGCTTGCCTTAAAGGTGGCATTGACTTGGTGCTGATTGACACTCCCCCTGACATTGACACAAATGCCGTGTACGCAGCGCGAGTCTCAGACTTGGTAGTAATTCCGGTACGCCCTTCTGTACTGGATTTGGAAGCGATCGCAGGTACAGTCGAACTGGTACGAGGCATAGGCAAACCCGCAGTATTCGTCCTCAACCAAACACCACCGAGATCAGGTGTTACTGAGGAAGCTAAAACCGCCCTAGCTGCCTACGGTTTACCCATTTGTCCTATGGCAATAGCCTCTCGCATTGCCTACTCGCGTGCCTTAATTGATGGCCGGGTAGCGAATGAGATTGAGCCAAGGGGGAAAGCTGCAATTGAAGTTAAAGAAACCTGGAATTGGATTTTACAGCAGTTGAAAGCAGGGAGTAAGTAATGCCAAAGAAGAAACCGAGCTTGTCCGATTTGACACTCTCCAAGGGAACAACCGTAGTACAAGCAAACTCCTCCGCCACAGAAGCTGAACCCAAACGCAGGGGGCAGACATTACGGTTAGATGAAGGGGCGTGGAAGCAACTCAAGCACCTGGCGACTGACTTGGGGAAACCCTCTCACGATTTACTCATTGAGGCCGTCAATGACCTGTTTAAAAAATACGGCAAACCGCCGATCGCTTAAACTTAACCGTAACCATCATTTTGCCCGACTTCTCCTCAATCAACCGTAAGAAGAGTCAGTGTGCGATTCGTTTAACCTAAAGTAAGGCATCAAACCCTTGCAGGACGGTTAGCCCAGTTGATGAGACTGGTGATAACTGGTTACATTTGTGGGTGAACCGCCGTGCGGTAAGTCCCACCCCTCAAGTGCAGAGGTGAAAGCATATCCCCTAGTTTACTGGGTAGCAACCAATAGACTAAAGCGGGGATAAAAGGCAGAACTACTAATAGCCGAATTTGGTAACTGCCGAGCAAGAATCTATGCGTAGCGAAAGCAAAGATGTACCTGAACCATCGTCATTGTTAATGGTCATAATGGCTGTTTAAGACCAAGCCAAAAGGCAAGGATAGGGCATAAGCGGTTACTGACCCGACTTATAAGCACTGCCCATAAAACCCGGTGGAGAGCATCACGCTAAAGGTTCAATCAAATATGTAATCGGAACGAAGTAACCCTTAATTACCTCTGGTAAGGTCGATAACCAGTAAGTAGCTAACGAATGATAGTTAGGGGAGGGATTGTATCAGAAGCGAATGCTCTGTTGTAACGACAGAGATATGCAGATGGATACACGATAATTCCAAAGGAATAGAACAAGTAGCAATGAATAAATCTAAAACGCAGAACAATCTGACGGCGGAGTGGAAAGACATCAACTGGCGCAAGCTAGAAAGGGTGACTTTTAAGTTGCAAAAGCGCATATTCCAAGCGAGTACACGTGGCGATGTTAAAGCCTGTCGCAAACTTCAGCATACCCTGATTAGGTCTTGGTCTGCAAAGTGTATTGCGGTACGTATGGTAACACAGGACAACCAAGGAAAGAATACGGCTGGTGTGGATGGCGTTAAATCGTTAACCCCAAAGCAACGTACTAACTTGGTAGGTAAGTTGCTGTTAACCGGAAAGGCAAAACCTACTCGTAGGGTAATGATTCCTAAACCCGGTATAACTGAAACTAGACCATTAGGAATACCCACAATAAACGACCGCGCATTGCAAGCCCTATGCAAAATGGCGTTAGAACCAGAGTGGGAGGCAAAATTCGAGCCTAACAGTTATGGTTTTAGACCAGGGCGTTCCTGTCACGATGCGATTGAAGCAATATTCAACAGTATTAGCAAAAAAGCCAAATACGTGCTTGATGCTGACATTGCCAAATGCTTTGACCGTATAGACCATAAAGCATTACTATCCAAAATAAACACATACCCCACTCTAAGCCGCCAACTGAAGGTATGGCTAAAAGCAGGGTATTGTGTGGACAAAAAATTCTTTCCTACCAATGATGGTACACCACAAGGCGGGGTAATTTCCCCCCTACTTGCGAACATTGCCCTACATGGTATGGAAGAAAGAGTTATGCAATATGCGGAAATACTAAAAGGAAGCAAACGAAATAACCGTCATGCCCTTAGTCTAATCCGTTATGCTGATGACTTCGTAATTATCCATGAGGATGTAAACGTAGTCAAGAATTGTCAGGAGATAATTGCCAATTGGTTATGTGACATGGGATTGGAGTTAAAGCCAAGCAAAACAAGATTAACCCACACCCTTAATGAAATAGAAGGAAATGTAGGGTTTGAGTTCTTAGGGTTCCATGTACAACAGCATAAAGTAGGAAACTATCGAAGTGCGAAAAACTCACAGGGGAAACTACTAGGTTTTACTACACTAATCACACCCTCAAAAGCCAAAGTCAAAACTCACCTAGCCAAGATTGGTGAAGTAATAGATACCCATAAAACCGCCCCACAAGCTGCTTTAATTAGTAAGCTGAATCCAATAATTCGGGGATGGTCAAACTATTACTCAACAGTTGTTAGTAAAGATACCTTCTCAAAGGTTGACCACCTAATATGGCAAAAATTAAGAGCCTGGGCAAGAAAAAGGGGAAAAGGTGACATCAACAAGGATAAATACTGGCGAACAGTAGGCGACCGAAATTGGTGTTTCAGTACAGAGGATGAAATAGAATTACACACCCATACAGAAACGCCAATCGTAAGGCATACAAAAGTCAAGGGTGAAGCTAGTCCGTTCGATGGAAACTGGATTTATTGGAGTAAGCGTCGAGGCGAATACCCAGAAACTCCTAACAGGGTTGCAACATTAATCAAGAAACAAAAGGGTGTTTGTCCTCACTGTGGTCTGTACTTTACGAGTACAGACATTGTAGAAGTTGACCATATAAAACCAACATCGTCAGGTGGAAAAGATACCTACGATAACCTACAACTTCTACACAGGCATTGTCACGACACAAAGACGGCTCAAGATGGTTCCCTCCACAAGAATCACGATGATAAGCCGTTTTGAATCGTACCCATAACAAGGGTGGTTTTATCAAGGAGCCGTGTGATGGGAAACTATCAAGCACGGTTTTGAAGGGCGCGACCTGAAAGGTCGTTTGGTACGTGGAGCCAACTCCACTAGGGGATTCACACCCCCTACTCTCACGTAAAAGACTCATAACTGAGTCCGGTCACGGTCAAGTAGGTAACGAAACAACCGGAATGCAGACCACGAATGTAGCCGAAACTGGCAGCCCAAGCTGGTCAGGAGCTAGAGAGAGTTCTTAAATGGTGAACGCAAGTGAATTATCATTTTAAACGGCGTGATACCGTAAATGTCCAAATAAGGCTGACAGGACATTATGGGCGGATTCATAACTCCTTCATTTATGAATCGTGTGAACACAAGCCCATCGCTGAATAGATAACACCTAACTGAGAACACAAAACCAAACGATACAACAGGGTAAGTCCTACAGAGTCTAGGAGAGGTCGAAAACTCCTAGTAGGTCTAAGGTAACGAGGACACAACTCTTTGGAGGATAGAGGAAGGGTTAAAAAGCGAATGCTGAGTTGTAATGATTCAGATAGGAGTTCAAAATTTGCTCCTGAACGAAAGTAATAGCAGACTTAACCTCGGTCTAACACGAATAGAAGAAAAGACAAAGAAATCGAACTCAATGACAAGTTAGCTACTGCCATGAAAATGACCGTAAACGGACAAAGAGAACGGCTGAAAGATTGGAGCCAGATTAACTGGAGACAGATGAATAAAGCCGTGAGAAATCTACGTCGAAGAATCTTTCGTGCCTCAGAGACTGGTAATTTCCGTAAGCTTAGAAACTTGCAGAAATTAATGATGAGAAGTTACGCCAACCTATTATTGTCTGTCCGACAAATCACTCAAACCAATCAAGGTAAACAAACCGCTGGTATTGATAAGGAGGTAATCAACTCACCAGCCCAAAGAGTGAAATTTGTTAATACATGGAAGGGTGGAAATCAAAAACCTGTGCGGCGAGTAGAAATCCCCAAGAAAAATGGCAAAATGCGTCCCCTCGGTATCCCAACCGTCAGGGATAGAGTCATGCAGGCAATAGTTAAAAATACACTGGAACCCGAGTGGGAAGCTAGATTTGAACCCAATTCCTATGGGTTCCGACCTGGCAGAAGTTGTCAAGATGCTATCGAACAATCATTCACCAGATTAAGTGACAATCCCAGAGGTAGCAATGATAAATGGGTTCTAGAAGCTGATATAAAAGGCTTTTTTGACAACATCGCCCATGAATCTATCCTAAAAATGATTAGTAACTTTCCTAAAAGAGGGGTAATCGAAGGATGGTTAAAAGCTGGATTTGTTCTCAATGGGAAACTAAACCCCACAGAGACGGGCACACCACAGGGAGGAGTCATCTCCCCACTTCTAGCCAACATCGGACTGCATGGATTAGAAACATATATAAAATCCACCAACCACCGACTAGGCGTGGTCAGATATAAGGCAATAAATGGACGTTCGCTACCACAATTAGCGACCGCCGAGGAAAAGAGAAAATTATTACTCTTTACCAGATAGCGTACACGCCCATCGAACGTCACATAAAGGTTAAAGGGAATACTTCACCTGACAACCCTCTTCAACAAGAATATTGGCTCAATCGAAACCAAAGATTAGGCAAATCATACTGGAGTAAGGGCAGTAAATACTATTCCGTCGCTCAAAATCAAAACTGGATTTGTCCTACCTGCGGAGAGTTATTGTTAAATGGAGAGGAAATAGAAACCCACCACATAGTACCTGTTGCTAAAGGCGGTACTGACGACGAGTACAACCTTCAGCACGTCCACCTAGCTTGCCACAAACAGGTACACTCTCAAACCAAAAACCAGTCTCAAAAGGTTAGAAGTTAGGCTTGAGCCGTGTAAGTGCGAAAGTCTTAAGCACGGTTCTTAGGGGAGGGGAGAGCGGCGACGCTCGAACCTTACCCGACAGAGGTAGGAGTGGTAACGCTCCTATCGACTCTAACTGAGGCGATCGCACTCTTCGATATTAGGACAGCCCCAAGCACCCCCCATTCGCTATGTTTGGGAACCAAAATAGTAACTTAGCTCGTTTTGACTATCAAAGTAGCTTGCTATATTTTGTAAACAAGCCGGTTTCTTTAGTTGGGTGCGTAATAATACCATTTCTCCAAAGTTTTGCTACAGTCACAACGCTCCGATTAACTTCATACAATTACCCTACTGCGGCTACTGTTGCATGATTTTGGAGAAATGGTATAAATATCATGTCCGGTTAAATATAGCAACCGCCACAACGGTTAAGACACTCACTCAGGGCCCAAACTATTGACTCTCTTCCCCTCTTTCCTCTCTTTCCTTCTTTCCCTAGCCCCTAGCCCCTAGCCCCTAACCGCCCTGGCGGTTGCTATACTTGTCATTGCGAGCGAAGCGAAGCAATCGCAAGGTCTCTGCGATTGCTTCGCTTCGCTCGCAATGACAGATCGTAAGTAATTTGCCGGACATGATATAAGTCCTGAATTAGCAATTAGCAATTAGCAATTAGCAATTAGCAATTAGCAATTAGCAATTAGCAACTAACTACTATCTGAGTTATTATCAGTTAAATTGCTGGAATTTGACCGAGATGATTTATCATTCCCAGAAAGGGGAAGGTTGCGGTTTAACTGAGTTATAGCCCAACGCGCTGTTTCCTGAACTTCTGCATCGGGATCGTCGGCGGCCCGCTGCAATAAGTGACTAACTTGATTGACTAACTCATAAATCCGTGTCAGATCCCGAATCGCATTTTTACGGACTTCGGCACTTTCATTTTGTAATGATATCAGCCAAGCGCGATTCATGGGTTTGAGAGTTTTAATGCCGATTTCTGACAAACTTGACAAAATTAAGCTGTGCTGCTTGGAGTCCGAGTTAAGTAGTAGATTTACTAAGGGTTCAATGGCTCTAGAATCTCCTCGATCGCCTAGTTCCCAAATTGCTTTATGCCGTTTGGTGGGATGGGGGTGAGCTAAATCTTTGATGAGTTGGTCAATAAGATTAATTTTACTTGGAGCTGAGGTTTCTTCAACAAAAATATCTGCTGTATGATTAAATGGCTCTGCTGGATTAAATTTTTCCGACAAGTCCACGCCAGGAACACTGTAGTTTTTACTATAATTTCCGGGTGTAAAATCCTCTGAATTGTCACCACCTATCGCTGCTTCAGATTCGGGCTCGTCAGGCTCAAAGCTCGACGTTGAAGGGCGATCGGAGTTGTCGATCGCGCGATTTCTAGGCATTGCCGGAGGATAGGGTGGCGGATAAATTCCATTAACTGTATTCGGAAAAACGGCTGCCTCTGGGTCATCTGGAGAGTTATTTCTGAGCTGATTTCTTTGAGGCTTGCGTTTGCGAGCGATCGCGACTTTTCGCTGTAAATTCTCAGGTTCGCCGCTACTGACAAGTTTGAGCAAAATAAATACTGCTGCACCTGTGACTAAAAATGCTGCCAAACTCAACAACAATAAGCTCCGCTGCTTTAGCAGAACTCGAATGATAGAGCTTACTGGTTTTGGAATTCGAGAATTAGAGGAATTGGCTTTTTCTTGCTTGGGAGCGGGAGTAGGTTTCCCTGGAGTAGGGGTTGAGGTAGGTTTTGATTGCCCAGGAGAAGGCTCCTGAGCGGCAACAGGGGCGAGTCCAAAGACAATTACTTGGGAATTGGCAATTATGCCCTCAGTCCCGCCTGTCGCACTTGCAGAGGTGGGAATTTGATTGTACAAACCTGTAGAGGAGCGATCGCTTCCTCCCCTGCCCTCCGTAGGGGCAAAGCTTAGACAGACAATGCAAGTCAGTAAACACAAACTGGAGCGGTAGTGCGCCATAAGACTCAATCGGGGTTTTGAGAGGCAACGCCGCGTGACGGGCTTTGGTGTAACCTTGAGCTAGCTCAATCCTAGCTGCTATGCACCCAACTAACTAACGAGCGTGAAACGATATAGAACAGTGGCGGTTGGTAAGGAAGTAGAATGCAGAAAGTTTATTACCACTGAGCCCCTGGGGAAAAGTGGAGAAACGGCTGAACAAAAAGTTTGGGATGCCGTCCGCCTTGCCTTTGCCGATCGCGACTGCATTGCCTACTGGCGCTATCCTATTTTTTCTAAGGTAGGCGAGTTTCGCAAAGAGCCTGATATTCTGATTGCCGATTTGAAACTGGGCTTAACTATTATCGAGGTTAAGTCGATCGTAATTGACCAAATTGTAGCGATTAATGGTCACAAATGGGAATTCCAAAATTTTTACACTACTAGCGGCAACCCTTATCAGCAAGCTGAAAATCAATTATTTGCGATTCTTGGGTACTGCGATCGCGAAATGGCTCTGCGCGATCGTGTCAGCGGGAGAGCGATCGTTGCTTTGCCCCTAATTAATCAGCAGCAGTGGCACGAAAAAGAGTTTAACAAACTTCCGAGTTGTCCGCCCATCATTTTTAAAGACAATCTCGAAAGCGATTTGGGACTGGGAACTAGGGATTGGGAAGTAGAGACTAGGGAAATGGATATTTGTTCCCCTGCAAAACAATCGCTAATTGAGATAATTGAGCAAGTCGCTCCAGTTAAGAAGGGAACTCAACTTAGTAACGAACAGTGGAAACTATTGCAAGCTGTCATCAGCGGCACGCCCATGTTCCGTCCCCCACCTCGAAAATTTTATTTAGGAAAAACGAGAGCATCTGGAGGAGCAGAAAATTCTCTAATTCACAATCCACTATCTTTATCTCCCCTGATTCAAGAATCTGAGACAGGCTTAAATTATATCCCTCGCGCAGAAGTTTTAGCCAAATTACAAAATCAGTTATTAACACTAGATTTACAGCAAGAACACATCGGCAAAGAAATCCCCCCAGGGCCACAAAGAATTAGAGGAATTGCTGGCTCAGGCAAAACAGTTTTACTTTGTCAAAAAGCGGCAATTATGCACTTAAAGCATCCAGATTGGGATATTGCTTTAGTATTTTTCTCCCGCAGTTTATACGAAACAATTATCGGAATACTGGATAAATATTTGCGTCGATTTAGTTATGGTGAAATCGGATATAACCAAAACAATACAAAGTTACAAGCCTTCCATGCTTGGGGTGCAAAAAATCAACCGGGACTCTACAGCACTCTTTGCCGAGCATCAGGAATCTGGTCTTTGAGCGTTAACGATACTGAATTTCAGCAACCCAATGAAGCTTTAGCCTATGTTTGCACCCATTTATTGAAATCAGCTAAAATCCCTCAAATATTTGATGCCATTTTGATTGATGAAGGTCAAGATTTGATTGTAAATGATGAATTAAAATATGAGGGGAAACAGCCTTTTTATTGGATGGCATACCAAGCTTTACGACCTGCGAATTCTTCCTCTTTCTCCCCGGAAGAAGGAAGCCTTGGCGGTCGAGATTTACGGCGTTTAATTTGGGCTTATGATGAAGCACAAAGTCTAGAAAGTCTGAACATTCCCACTGCTAGCGAGTTATTTGGCGACGATTTAGGACATTTGGTCAGTGGCCAGTATAGCGGCGGAATTAAAAAGACTGAAGTTATGCACAAATGCTATCGCACTCCCGGCCCAATTCTGACAGCAGCTCATGGTATAGGGATGGGTTTGTTACGGTGGGAGGGAATGCTAACTGGCATTACTCGCATTGAAGATTGGGAAGCAATTGGGTATCAAGTAATAGGGGACAATTTAACCGAGAAATCTTCAGTTATTTCCACAGATATAGCAACATTCTCAGCGATTAGTACAGATTTTGTAGGGGCGGGTTCGCCTGAATCTTTGCCACCCATCGACAAATTATCAAAACCCGCTCCCACCCCACTTAACCCCTATAAGTTATCTCTTGGTAAGTTTACCAATGGTCAAAAAATCACTCTTTACCGTCCTTCTGAAAATTCTCCAAATCTAGTCCCTAAGTTGTGGGGAAGTCCAGTTTTAGAGTTTCAGGCTTATCATTCTCGCGTGGAAGAATTGACAGCGCTTGCCGATAATATTCTCTATACTTTAAAAGTAGATGGCCTTCGACCTTCGCGGGAAATTTTGGTAATAGTTTTAGGCTCTAATTTTGAAGCAATGGAACTAGAAAGTTATGTTGCTAGTTTCTTGATGGAACGAGGAATTGATGTCTATATTCCCAGTACACCTGAGTGCAATATTTTGAAGCCAGATAAAGAAAGTCGCGATCCAAATCGCTTTTGGTGTGAAGGGGGGGTGACAGTTTCTCGCATTCACCGTGCTAAGGGTAATGAGGCTGATATGGTGTATGTTGTTGGCTTTGATCATGTGGCTAAAGATGAGAGTAATTTGAGTTTAAGAAATCAGTTATTTGTAGCTTTAACAAGGGCTAAAGGTTGGCTGCGATTGAGTGGTATCGGTGCTTATCCGATGTATGAGGAAATGTGGCGAGTGATGGAGAGTGGGGATACTTTTACTTTTACTTTTAAGCGCAAGCCAAAGCGAGAGATAAGTGTTACAGATACGGGGGAAATATTGAGGCGATATGCTGATGGCGATCGGAATTTTCAAGGGATAAATTTAGCTGGTGTGGAGTTAGTGGGGGTAAATTTGCAGAATGCGAATTTAATTGGTGCTAATCTTCAGGAGGCTGATTTAAGGAATGCTAAGTTAGATGGTGTAAGGTTAGTAATTGCTAATTTGAGTGATGCTGATTTGAGTGGTGCTAGTTTAAGGAAGGCGAAGTTACTAGGGGCGATTTTAAATGATGTACAATTGAATCATGCTGATTTAAGTCGGGCGGATTTAAGTGATGCTCAGTTGAGGAATGGGCAGTTAGTTGGTGCTATTTTGAAAGAGGCTAATTTGAGTGGTGCCGATTTAAGTGGGGCTAATTTACTGGGGGCGAATTTAGAGGCGGTTAATTTTAGTGATGTGAATTTTATGGGGGCAATTATGCCGGATGGAACGATTTTTAGTAGCGGTGTTGACGGTTGGTAAGTCAAAATATTAGCACTTACGCAGGGAGTCCCAGAAACCGGGTTTTTGAGAGAATCTGTGGGTAACAACGAAATATTTTCGTAAAAAAACCCGGTTTATGAGGTTGGGTGCGAAAGTCCTATTGATAAAAGGAATTAATATGAACTTACGACCAAAAACAACAGCGATCGCGCTTTGGGGAAGGAAGGGCGATCGCACGATACATACAACAGAATTAAAGCTGGCTGATAAACTCATCTAGAGTCGTACAAGTCCAAGCTTGGCGAAGCAACGCCCGCAAATTTTCAGGCGTTAACCCCTCACCCTCAAGTTTTGGGTTTACCTCTGGTGGCACAGAGTTAAACCTCACTTCTAAGGCATCGAAAATAGAAGTTTTCAAGGCTTGTTTTTGTCCTTTTTCTACTCCTTGTTGAATGATCTCCTGATAAATGACTGACTCGCGCATAATGTCCTCCCGAAACAATTGTTTGATTAAGCTTTTTTCAAAGCGCAAACCTGCTAAGATTTCGCTACAGACTGCAATCTGACCCCGTTCTGCTGATGGCTCAATTTTAGCTAATTCTTCACCAACTTGACTGAGCAAACGTTCTGGGGTGTCTGTCTGGCACAGAGCCGCTAACGGCAAGAGAGCGGGATTGTGTAATAATGGTTCTGGGTCTTGCTGCCACATTCGGATGATTTGATAGCGATGCCTCGTGTTTTCTACACGAAATTGGTCTTTTAACCGATTAGCAGCAGAGGTTTCTTTGAGGATAACGAGTGCTTGTGTGATGGGCACTCGATATCGCCGATAAAGTCTTACCCAGTAGTCTAACATTCTTAGGGGTAGGGGTGTTTCGCCAGCTACGTTGACCTCGAATTCTAAGTGGAGAATTCGTTCTTGGGTGCGTAAAAAGGTGAGATAATCGGCTCGGATGGGTTCAATTGCTAATTCGGTTTTTAGGATTTCAACGGATGTGGGGGTTTGTCCTAATATCCAGGTGGCAAATTCTGCTGGGTATTTTTCCGAGAGATATTTGCAGGCATTGTCATAAGACATTCAAGGAATTTAAGTTGTAATTGAGTACGTTTTTATTATAAGCAAGAGAGAGTTTAGGCTGTTGATTAGTTTTATAGGATTATAGCATTATATTGGCAGGGATCGCGCTTTGGGGAAGGAAGGGCGATCGCCGCGCCAGATTCAGCAGAAATGATTATTTAAGTTAGACTAATAAATATGATATTTAGGAGAAAAATCTATGAGGGTAGAACGGTGGGATGACGATCGCTTAGATCGTTTAGCTAATACAGTAGAAAGTATTGGCGATCGCATGAATGCTTTCGATATTCGCATGGATGCTTTAGGCGCTAAATTAGAAGTCACGGCTAATATCGCAGATAGTAATGCTCGTGTGATTCAAGCTTTAGCAAATGTGGCAGCAGAGGCCAGAGAAGAACGGCAGCAGTTATTTGAGAGAATGGATCGGCAACAGGCCAATATTGAGGGTTTAAGAATTGAGACAGCGCGGATGCTTGATATTCTATTAAATCAACGGAATCAGGGGGATAATCCTACTGCTTAATTTCATAATAAGTAGTCGGACATAAATAAACGTAGTCAGTCATTGCGAGCGAAGCGAAGCAATCGCAATGCCTTGAAATTGCTTCGCTCCGTTCGCAATGACATTGTTTATTTTTGTCCATTTACTTACGTGAGTTCGACAGGGGTTAAAACCCCCGTCTCAAAGATTAAGTCCTCTTAAGAGGACTAAGGAAAATTCATTAGTTTTTTAGTCCTCTTAGGATACACCAAAATAAGTAGCTAGCTCTTCGGAACCACCGATTAATTTGCCATCTATAAACACTTGAGGTACTGTTGCTGCTCCAGTCATTGCTAGCAAAGAGCGTGTCGTAGCATCCTTACCCAAGACAATTTCTTCGTAGTCTAAACCTTGCTCTTGTAAGATTGCTTTGGCACGAGCGCAGAATGGACAACCTGGTTTTGTAAATAAGGAAACCACTTTGGGTTTTACAGCTTGCGGATTAATGTAATTGAGCATCGTCTCAGCATCCGAAACTTTAAACGGATCGCCTGGTTCTTCCGGCTCGATAAACATTTTCTCGATCGTGCCATCTTTGACTAACATCGAATAGCGCCAAGAGCGTTTACCGAAACCTAAATCGACTTTATCAACTAGCAATCCCATACCTTCGGTAAATTCCCCGTTGCCGTCAGGAATCATGGTAATATTAGTTGATTCTTGAGCTTTTGCCCATTCATTCATCACGAAAGTATCGTTCACAGAAATACAAATGATGTCATCGACACCATTTTCTTTAAAGGTCTTAGCTAATTGGTTGTAGCCAGGAACGTGAGTTGATGAACAGGTAGGTGTAAAAGCACCAGGTAATGAAAAAACAATTACTGTTTTACCTGAAAATAATTCATCAGTTGTGACTTTCACCCATTCGTTATCTGTGCGAGTGTGGAAAGTCACAGAAGGTACTCTCTGTCCTTCTCGGTTAGGTAACATAAGTTTTGCTCCTTGATTCAACAAAATTAGAAGGGATGGGGTTGGGGTTTGGAAATGTCTTCTCTATTTAAACGCGATCGCGTTTAAGGGGCGAATGTTCTGGAACATTAATAATTATGTCCGAACTGATTCGCTTTTCCTTACCCTTACAGTTGAAATCGTAGCGCTATTTGGTTAGTGCAGTACGTTGTTACTCGACTGTAGCGCGATCGCGTCTCTCCCTACTTCTTCGGGGCAACAAAAATCTAGCCCCATTTTTTTGATAAATGGGGTTGGCGGTGAAGGTTCCAGCCATTACCGCAGTTTTTCTCCTGCTTCCAGCAGCCAAGCCTGGGGATGGTGGGTAAAACCGATGTGGGGATAATATTCGGTAGCGGCTGGGGCCGCCAGTAATACTAAGTGAGCTTGTTCGCCAGATTCTATTTGGGTTCTGCGGATTAATTCTTTGCCAATTCCTGATTTTTGATGGGATTTTCTTACTGCTAAATCTGACAAGTAGGTGACGTAACTAAAATCCGACATAGCTCTGGAGATGCCGACTAGCAATTCGCCATCCCAAGCGGTAACGATCAAATTAGAATTAGCAATCATCTGCTGGATGCGATCGCGATCGTCAATTGGTCTTCTTTCACCGAGAGTTGAGGCTCGATATAGGTCGATTACCTCATCTACATCCAAATCATTTCCTACTCGATATTGAATCATTGTGTACCTATCGAATTTAGATTTTATATTTTAGAGCGATCGCGCTCGGAAAATCTAAATGCGACTGAGCAACTACGATGCTTTAGGATAATCTTGTTTGTCTGATGACTCTACCGCCATTTTCTCCGCTTTGTCTTTAATTGACTTCAGTACCTGCCGCACTACCCAAGTAGATAAGCGAGGATTATTTTCTATTTCTGTAATTAGACTGTCTAAGTCTTTAACGATTGCATTTAATTGTTGGGTAGAATTCTCTGGCATGGCTTGAATTTTAATTATTTAGCACTTACACACTTCGACCTAAGAAATCGGGTTTTTTACTGAATATGCAGGTGGCGACGAAGATACTAGGACTTACGCACCCAACCTCATAAACCGGGTTTTTTGACGAAAATACTTCATTCTTACCCACAGACGATCTCAAAAACCCTGTTTCTGGAACTCCCTGCGTAAGTCCTGGTCTCTTCCTAAAAAACTGCTGGTTGAGCGAAGTTAAAACCCGATTCCTGGCCCCCAGTGAGTTAGCAAAGTGGTTGACCAGCCTGCTTGAACTCGAAAAGGATGGCTCTTGCTCCTTATATCCAGGTGAGTTTGACAACATCAGGAATCGGGAGCAAATTTACATAAGTTAGCAATAATTAATAAGCTTTAATGCTTGTCAAGATTTATTTAATGCGATCTTAAGAGAAAATACAATTTTTATTTTAGTTACTAAAACTACGCTATTCTCAAAGTATTGCGCGATATCCATAACTTTAATGTATCTGGACTTGAAAACAGGTTTTCCTAGTTAAAGTCTAGATCGTCATGCTCTAAATCATTTCAAAAAGAGCAATTTTAAACTATTTTCGGTTGGAGGGAATATGAACGAAAAAGTCATTTCTACCGCTCGGAACGTTGCCATAGTTGGCCCCTATCTCAGCGGCAAAACCACGCTACTAGAAAGTTTGCTGTCGGTGATGGGGGCAATTTCCCGTAAAGGTAGTGTTAAGGATGGTAATACAGTTGGGGACAGTTCTGCTGAGGCGCGCGATCGCAAAATGAGCGTAGAAGTCAACGCCGCCAGCGCAGAATACGAAGGCGTGCGCTTCACATTTCTTGACTGTCCGGGATCGATAGAATTTGCTCAAGAAACGCTGAATGCGCTGATGGGAGTGGATGCGGCTGTAATTGTTTGTGAAGGAGTCAGCCAACGTATTCTCACCCTAGCTCCGCTGTTTAAATTTCTGGATGACTGGGAAATTCCGCATTTAGTTTTCATCAATAAAATGGATCGGACTTGTACAGATGAGACTAGCTGCGGCTCTAATTTTACAGAGGTACTCAATGCCTTAAAATCGGTTTCTAGCCGCCCCGTGATTCCGCATCAATATCCGATCGCAAAAGGTGAAGCGATCGTTGGCTTTATAGATTTAGTCACAGAACAAGCTTATCATTACCATCCCGGCGCACCCGCTGACCCCGTGCCAATGCCGGTAGAACTTAAGGAGCAAGAGTACGCTGCACGGCAGGAAATGCTGGAGGAATTGGCGAATTTTGACGACCATTTACTGGAAGAATTGCTAGAAGAAATTAACCCCGATGCTGAAGAAATTACCCAAGATTTAAAGATGGAATTGGGGGCGGATTTGATTGTGCCGGTGTTTATTGGCGTTGCAGAGCAAGATTTTGGGGTGCGGCCGTTGCTACAAGCCTTGCTGCGGGAAGCTCCGGTACCGGAAATGACGGCCCAGCGGCGGGGATTGACGCAAGGTGCGAACGCGCCTTTGGCTCAAGTGCTGAAAATATATTATACACCCCAGGGCGGTAAGTTATCGCTAGTGCGAATTTGGCAAGGGACGCTAAATGATGGGACGGTTTTGAACGGGGTGCGGGTTGGTGGTTTGTATCGGTTGATGGGGTTGCAAACGCAGCCTTTGACGGCGGCGGGTGCGGGTGAGATTGTGGCTTTGGGACGGTTGGAAGGGGTGAAAGCTGGGGAGGCGATCGCGTTGGGCAGTCAGCGGGTAGAATTGCCGAAGGCTGAGCGGTTGTCGCCAGTGTATGCGTTGGCGATCGCGCCAGAAAAGCGCAACGATGAAGTCAAGATGAGCGCTGCTTTGGCGAAGTTGATGGAGGAAGATTGCTCTCTGGTGTGGGAGCAGCACGGGGATACTCACGAAATTATACTTTGGGGACAAGGTGAGATTCATCTCAAAGTTGCCCTGGATCGGCTGCGGCGGAAGTATAATTTGCCGATGGTAACTCACTTACCACAAGTACCTTATAAGGAGACGATTCGCAAGTCGGCGGCCTCTGTACACGGGCGTTACAAGCACCAAAGTGGGGGTCATGGCCAGTTTGGCGATGTATATTTGGACATTAAACCGCTACCGCGTGGGGAGGGTTTTAATTTCAATGAAACGATTGTGGGTGGTGCTGTACCGAAACAATATATACCGGGGGTTGAGACTGGGGTGCGAGAGTATTTGGTACATGGCCCCTTGGGTTTCCCGGTGGTGGATGTGGAGGTGACGCTGACGAATGGATCTTACCATTCGGTGGACAGTTCGGAACAGGCGTTTAAGCAGGCGGCGCGTTTGGCGATGCAGGAGGGGATGGCGAAGTGCGATTCCGCTTTGTTGGAACCAGTCGCATCTGTGGAGATTGTTGCTCCCAGTGAGTTTACCTCTAAGCTGTTGCAGTTGGTAAGCGGCCGTCGCGGTCAAATTTTGGGTTATGAAGCGAAGTCTGACTGGAAGGGATGGGATCGGGTTTCGGCTTATTTGCCGGTGGCGCAGATGCAGGATTTGATTGTAGAGTTGCGATCGCAGACGATGGGGGTTGGGTTTTTTAGTTGGGAGTTTGACCATTTGCAGGAAGTGCCGGAACCTTTGGTAAAGCGGGTTTTGGCGACTGCTGCTGGGAATGGTAAGAGTTAGGAAGAAGTTAGCCGGGGGTTTTTACCCCTGGCGATTGTAAGTACCTGGACAAAAATTGTCCCTTGGGGTGGTTGTCTATATTTTAGATTATAATTCAGTTTTTTGATTTAATTCAGTTAAGGTTTTCATAATATTTTGAGCAAGGTTTAAAGCCTTTTTTACCTCGGTTTGTAAGTTGAATATAGTATCTTCGTAATCAGCTTTATTCCTCATTTTTCTTAATCTAGTTAAATCTCTGCCTATCTCTGTTATTTTCTGAGATTTTAATTGATTGAAAATAAATTCTTCCGCTACATATTGATGATCGTTGATATCATAAGTTTTATTGCTAGATAATCTTGGGTCTTGTTCAACGTCCCGTAAGTAATTTCGTGCTAGGCAAAACACCGCGTAGTAAGCTCTACTCACGGCTGAACGCAATTTTGCTTCTTGGTTGGCTGCACTGTTGGTGCTAGAAATTGCTGCCAACTCTTGTGCTAAATTAAAATATTCAGACCAATTAAATCTCATCTGACTCCCATCCTATATCGATGTTTAACAAATTCTTAGAAAGCACCATACCAGCCTCTAGCCACCAAGCACGATCGAGTTTTTTTAACTTATCAAAGGCTTCATCAGCTTCAAATTTTGTGTAAATAATAATCCAGAGCGATCGCCAGCCGGCAATTTCTGGATCTGTTGTTAGTTCTAAGGCTAATCTTTCGCTAGGAAATAGCTCTCTAATTTTAGAATGAGCTTCTAAAATTAAGCTTACCATTACTTCTTGATCGATGATTATTTTAAAGGTTTCTAGGGGTTCTTCTACTGTGTAGAGAGTTCTGATTTTATTGAACTCAGCGATTAAATCATCAAAGGGTGTGGTTTTAATGGCTGGCTCTTGGATGGCAGTCATAATGGTTGATTTTGATGAGTGTTTTAATGTTAAAATTATAGCTGATAGTGGCTATTTAGTACGCGATCGCATCCACGACCACAACTTACCGCCAGCATATCCGCAAGCTATCCCTATAACAGCGCTAAGTAGTAACGCTAATCCAAAATTGAATACAGCATTAGCGGGTATTAAAATTTCTTTACCATTCTCTATTTTTTTAGCGGGAAAGGGTGTAATTACTTCGACTAAGGGATCGGCAAGAGAAGCAACGACTGAGGCGGCACCGAGCCCAACCCCAATTCTAGCAATTTCTAATTCTAAATCGCGATCGCTTTCAATTTGTTGACTTTCCACCATCGCCCGCAGGGTATCTATCCATGTTTCCCATACTTTCACGCTAGACGTAATACTAGCGATTTCTTTGTCAATTTGTGCCTGATATTTATTTTGGGCAATTTCACTGAAAAAACTTAGACAATCTAGTTGAGTAGGTAGTCCCTCTCCTTCTTTTCTGGCTTTTGTCTCAATCTCGTTTAATCGTTCTTTATAATTGTGTAAATTAGTTTGAATTGTCTGATGTTGAGATTCAAAATATGCGAGATTAGCAGTAAACTTAGATAAAATTAATAGATTTTTACTTAAATCTTTTTTTAAGTTTTCTAAGTTGCGATCTGTGGTATGATGAAGTGATAAAGATTGGCTAACAGGCAAGTTACTGGCGGTGGGGAAAAAGTTAGCTGATAAGTCTAGTTTAGCTTTCGTTTGTAAGTTATTGCTATAAGCCCAGAGGATTTTATTGCGATAATAAAATAAATTTACCCAATCTTCATAGAAGTAGGAAATTTTCTCCAGTGTGATTTTATCACGAAAAATGATGATCGCAATGCGGCTGTTTTCCTCTGCTGCTAAGTTTTGCCAATTTTGGGCAGAATCCCAAATTTCAAATGTTATTCCTCCCATGAATTTACCAGCTTGGGGTTCTGACCATTTTTTTGAGGGCAAAAATGATTCATAGGCATTCTTAGCTACAATTTTAGCATCTTTGGGATCTATATTTTCTGGCAAATATCCCAACAGCATCCAAGTTTTATGCAGATTAGCTGTAGGCTTAAATTTGGAGTTTATTTTCTCCTTAAAGTCTTGAAAACAGCTAAGTGATTGAGAATTTTGAGACTCGGAATCAGCAGCGGCGCAACCAAATAAGTTAGCTTCTACATCTGTTAAGGAAAAGCTTTTAGAAAAACCCTGAATAGGTAAGTTACCAGCAATGTCTGAGAAGGGAATATAACCTTTTTCGTTGCTGGAAACTTGCTGGCTGTTGAGTCGATCTTTCCAGTTATAGGTAAATAGGAATAGGTGAGGATATTTTAATTCATTCATTAGCAAAACATCTGTACCCAAACATAATTTACATCATACTGTGTGGCGGCATTTATTTCCGTATTAATTTCGTGAGAGATGCTTTGTCTGACATTTTTGGTTGTGGCTACTGAATCATGGGATTCAAGTATTGTGACAAATACTTCTAGTGATTGCGTTGGTAAGGAATAATTCTCTATTTCCTTACTTTCCATTGTCGGCTGTTTTTGGCTTTCATCCAGGGGGAAAATACATTTATCGCGGGGTTTTGCTTGATAGAATCCCTGTAAGTTATCGTGATGCAATTGATATGGGGTTTCCAGAAAATCATGCTGGTAAATAATTTTCCTGAGTTGTTCCATTGCGTGAGAAAAACTTTGCTTAACTAGAGGACTAAGTTTCTGAATTTCAGCTTGGATATCGCCGAGGGAGTCTAACTCAGAAAGAGTCATCAAAAAAGCTTGGAGTGTGAGAATATCGCTTTGTTCCATAGTAATAAATTGGGTGATAAATTGGTAAGAAAGCCTTGGCGAATAGAATTCGCGGCTATACAGGCGAAGTCCGCCTACGCGGACTAAGGCAGGTTTTGTTTGTGTAGATGCGGTTTCTAACCGCCGATTTCATGTTAAGTTAACTTCGCGCCTACCCATTAATAGCAGCATTACCCGTAATCGTGAAACCTGCCCAATGATAGGGATGAGCATAGGGAGTATGACTCATTCCTAAACCCATTGTAGCAGCTTCTTGGGGAATATTGTTAGCGGCGCTCCGCAAAATTCCCCAACAATTTGAATGGCGATCTTTTTCCATAGGTTTCATTAACTCTTGATACCATTTTATCAAATCCGTATAGGTGACAGTGCGAAGCCAAGTTTGAGCTTTTTTCAAGGCCACTGGCGGCGCGTCATTCTTGAGGTATTCGTGAAATTGAATCATCAGCAAAGCAGCAGAAATTTCATTGACTTTCCACAGGGTACTGACGACATAGTTAGCGCCAGTGGCTAAAAAGCCACTGGCTAAACCGACGTATTCATCAATTAAGTCTTCTGCGCTTGTTAATCCTGTTTCACAAGCTGATAGGCAAATTACGGAATAACTACTAAAATCTATGGCAAAGATGTCTGCGAGGGTGAGTAATTCGTTGTTTGCTAATTCTAAAGCTGATTCTCGCGGCTGTTTGAGATTGTGTGCGCCATGTCCGGTAAAATGGAAGATGTCAGCGCTTTTTTTGAGGGCGTTAGTTACGCTATCTCTAGTGGCGGCTTGGCTTTTAAGATGCTGCTTTTTATCTTGGTATTTTTGGTTAATTACTCCTGATTCAATGGTAGCATAAAGCATATCGCCTCGCGGGTTTTCGACGCTTAATAGTGTGGTGGCTGCTATTTTGGCGGCGCTCAATTTTATGCCGATTTGGGCGCTAGGTAGGTAGGTGATGGTCAAGTCTGGTTGCTTAAATAGATGGTGTAATGGTAATAGGTGCAAATCGCGATGGGGAATTAGAATTAGTTGAGTGATTCCTGTGAGATATTCCTGGGAAATGCGTTTAATGTCGAGGATTTTTTGCAGTTCCTCTAAACTGGTTTCTAGGTTATCTTGCCATTGATGATTGCCGATAGTGGCTGATTTTTCCTTAGTTTTGCGGTAACTTTCATATTGACTCTTCCAATTTTGCAGCCATTTTGCTAAAGTCTGACTTTGGCCGCTAAAGAATGAGAATGAATATAGGGATGTGGTAATAATTTGGATATCTCTCTCATGTCTGATAATAAAGGTGGTGAGGGAAACGGGGCTGAGATGCCAGTAAATTATGGCAGTTTGCGAGTCATTTTTCAGTAACTCTTGCATCTGTTTGAAGTCTAGGCTTTCGGGAGGCTGTTGCCAACCTTGCTGCATCCATTTCAGGCAAAAATTTTTCTGCCTTTCTGCTGTTTCTAGGGCTTTTACTTTGTCGCCAGATTCGACTAATTTATCGACGGCTAACTGGTAAAATACGGCAAATTTGCGCGTGAGTTGTAATTTCTTTTCGGGGGGAGTATCATCGGCTAAAATTAAGTTTTCTAGCAGGTAAGTAGCTTCGTTAATATATTTGTTAGTTTTCCTATTTCCCAAACTGCGGCAGACAAAGATTAAGTCTTGCAAGACTTCAAGATAAGTCTCTGGGATGAGAGGTGATTTCAGGTATTCGCAGGCTTGTTCGTAGCTGGTTTTGGCTTTGTGGAAATATTCAAAATAAGTGGTTGTTTGTTTGCCATATTTGTAATGTGCCTGGCCTTTTCGCTGATGCAAGCTGCCGCAAGCTAGGCGATATTCGTGGTTACTTGGATCGTATTTTTTTAAGCCTTCATCCCAATTTTGGATAGCTTCTAAGTAGCGCCCGGAATTGAAAAATGCCCCGCCTCGATTTGTCCAAGCTTGCCAGTATTGATTTTTAGTGATTTCTAAGGCTTTGTCGCAGGCGGCGATCGCCTCTATATAGCGCCCTAAATTTTTGAGGGCATCGCCCTTTCCGTTCCAGGCCTGTTCGTAGTTGGAGTCTATTTCTAAGGCTTTGTCGTAAGCCGCGATCGCCTCTATGTAGCGCCCTAAATAATACAGGGCATCGCCCTTTCCGTTCCAGGCATGCCGGTAGTTGGAGTCTATTTCTAAGGCCTTGTCAAAGGCCGTGAGCGCCTCTATGTTCCGCCCTAAATTTACCAGGGCATAGCCCTTTCCGGTCCATGCACTCTGGTAGTTGGAGTCTATTTCTAAGGTCTTGTCGAAGGCCGCGATCGCCTCTATGTTCCGCCCTGAATTTACGAGGACATAGCCCTTTCCGTCCCAGGCATCCTGGTAGTTGGAGTCTATTTCTAAGGCTTTGTCGTAAGCCGCGATCGCCTCATCGTAGCGCCATAATTGATACAGGGTATAACCCTTATCGTACCAGGCATCCTGGTAGTTGGAGTCTATTTCTAAGGCTTTGTCGTAGGCCTCGATCGCCTCATCGTAGCGCCTTAAATTATACAGGGTATTGCCTTGTTCAACCCAATAATTAACCAAAACCTCCATTTTGCCAGATTGTAGGGCCATAGCTTTGTAGTGATTTTGTGTTGCTTCCTGATAGCGACCTAATTTATCTAACACTTTGCCACGACTCTCCCAAGCTGAGTAGAAGTCAGACTTAATTTCTATAACGCGATCGTAACAGGCAAGAGATCCTGGTAAATCTCCTATCAAAGAAAGCGTTTCTGCCCTATTCAATAATTCTTCAATATCTTGACTAATTTCTATATTAGAAGTTTGTGGTAGTAATAAAGGTTGCTTTTCAACAGAATAGTCACCTATTCCATTAGTAAACGTTATTGGGGTGCTGCTGATTAAATTTATAGGAATTATCGGCTGAATTATCTCGTTTTCATTTTCTTTCCCTATCACCTCCCCAGCTATCTCTCCCCCCTGATTTCCCCTTGCCAATAATTCCCGCCCAATCTTTCCAGCCATCTCACTGATTTTCCCACAATTCGCCTCACCCAATAGCAACAGCCGCCCACCTAATTCTAAATTCAATTCCGGGGAAGCCAACAACCTCTCGCCAAATGCTTGCAGCCATTTTTCCCAATCAGCATCTTTAATCTTCGTACCAATGAAAAACCCTTGAATTGTGCCCCGACTCCAGCCACCCGCAACACCCTCCAGTAATTCCATGAATTTCTGTTCGCATTCACTAGAGGAAGGCGGTGGAGGTGGCGGAGGTGGCGGTGGGGGTGGAGACTTGATGAAAACTTGCTTAATTCGCCGCCATAGCTTGAGGAATTGTTGCCAGATACGTTGGAACATGGGGATGCAAGGGATGATTTGATGATAATTAACTTATCCCACCTTTATTCTGTCACTTTTTCTTCCACCCGCCGATACTTACCATCCAAACGTTCCTGACGTTGGCGACTATTTTGTTTTTCTAGCTGCGCGATGACTTCATCAAATAGCAGATTAACGGCATCAAAACCGCGACAAACTTCGCGTAAACTTTCCACATTTCTTGCTCTAGTCTCTGCATCGGGAATTTTAGGTTGCTTATTCATAAATTCCAATTCCTTTTAATTTCTTGGACGCTTGGTTCAGAAGCATCAGCATTAGCTTCTGCCTGTGCTAAGGCTCGCTCCATAAGTTCTACGATAGCAGCATCTGCGATTGGTTGGGCATCGGCTACCAACAGCAAAATTCTGGAAAGACGAGTGTAGGAATCTCTAGCGCGTTCCGTAACATTTTGCAGTTCATCTAATTCTGGGATTGTCTCTTCAGTTTCGCCAAACAACTCTAATATAGCATATTCTGTAGCTCTGGCCTCATTGAGGATTAACACCAGTCGCCGTTGTAGCCCAAAAAGAGTTGTAAGAGTTTCTTCTGATAGGAATGCCATTCTCTTTAAATTAATAGCCTGCAAGTTGACATTTTACTACACCCGCCGATATTTACCATCCAAACGTTCCTGACGTTGGCGACGATTATCCGCTTCCAACATAGCGATTACTTCATCCAATTTCAGAGTCGCAGCATCAAGCATTTTGCAAGCTTCACGCATCCTAGAAACATTTTGCTGCCTCGTTTCTAAGTCTGGTATTTTTGGTTGTTTAATCATAGTATATCCCAAGTCCTTTTGATTTCTTGTGTACTTGATTCTGAGGCATCATAATTGCGATCGCACTTATTCCCCCACATTTTCAGCTATTTTCTGATATTTAGTTTCCAGACGCTTGCGGCGTTGACGGCACAGTTCAAGTTCTGCCATTGCCAGCACTTCATCTAAGGCCGCACCGAAAATATCAAGCTGTCTATTGCTTTCACGCAACCGCTCAACATTACGCTTTCTCGTCTGTGCATCGGGTATTTTTCTTTCCTCGTTCATACTCAATTAATAACTACTTCAGTATCGCCTTCGCTTCCTGAATACTCCGCTGAATAAACTCAGCAGATTCCATAAAAGCTACCCGTTCCATATCCGTTAATTCAAGTTCTAAAACCTCTTCTACCCCATGACATCCCAATCGACAAGTAACTCCCAAAAATATATCATTTAAGCCATAAGCTCCTTGCAAAGAAGCACAACAAGGTAAAATTCTTGATTGATTAAATAAAATTGATTCTATCATTATAGAAACAGAAGATGCCGGGGCAAAATAGGCACTTCCTGTCTTCATTAATCCCACAACCTCGGCTCCACCTTTGCAAGTTCTCTGCACTAATCTCTCGATAGTTACAGCATCCATAAGCTCAGTAATAGGAATGCCGTTAACAGTAGAATATCGCGGTAGAGGTATCATTAAATCCCCATGAGAACCTAAAACTGTAGCCTTAATATCTTTAATAGAAACACCTAATTCCATTGCGATAAAAGTTTGAAATCTGGCGGAATCTAATACCCCCGCCATCCCCATAACTCGACCTTCAGGCAAACCCGTACTTTCCCAAGCTAAATAGGTCATTATATCGAGGGGATTAGTAACTACAATTAAAATTGCTTCAGGCGATCGCGCGATCGCCTCTTTTGCGGCTTCTGTGACAATTGAGGCATTAATTTTAATCAAGTCCTCTCGGCTCATTCCCGGTTTCCGAGGCAATCCCGCTGCAACTACTACAATGTCTGAACCAGCAGTATCATCATAATTATTCGTACCGATAATTTCGCGATCGTGGCCTTCGATTCCCCGCGCTTGCATCAAATCTAGGGCAATTCCCTGGGGCCAACCTTCTACAATGTCTAGCAATACAACATCCGCAATATTTTTCTCTGCGATTCGCTGGGCGGTGGTACTGCCAACTTTTCCCGCACCAATGATGGATACGCGAGTTGAAGGAGAAGTTGGTAAGGAAAAAGGGGAAGAATTCATTCTATATTGAGGATTATTGTTCGATCTAGTTTAGGCATTACGCACTCTAATATAGCGGTTTTCAATTGCATGAGAATAGGATAATTGCTAATTGCTAATTGCTAATTGCTAATTGCTAATTGCTAATTGCTAATTGCTAATTGCTAATTGCTAACAGTTAACAAATTGGTAATTAAAAGTTGTACCTCATCCAATTGAAAACTGCTATCTGCCCAGGTATTTATTGAAAGTCTTCGATTTGGTCAACCCGCAACCAAATATTGGGCGTTGGTACGCGACCAAATTTGACTAGGGCATAGTCGCCCCGGAGTTCCATTACTTCGCCCTTTGTTTCAAATAGGTAGGAGGAAAAGCGCGTATCGCTAGCTTTGGCTTCTAAACTATTTTCCAATTTTTCTTTGATAGCGCGGACAAGACTACCTTTTTTGAATGCCATAACTCTCTCTCGCTCTGGTTTACAAATATTATTACAGATTATAGCGGCTTTCAGTTACATGAGATACAGCAGGGTAATGGGTAATTGCTAATTGGTAATTGCTAATGGGTAATTGCTAATTGGTAATTGCTAATGGCTAATGGCTAATAGCTAATTACCCATCCTCCCCATCTCCCCCATCCTCCCCATCCTCCCCATCTCCCCCATCCTCACCTCTGACACTGAGGGCAAAAATGACTCGATCGCCCCGCTAATTTTAGTCGCTCAATCGGAGTACCGCAAACGCGGCAAGGTTGACCTGCGCGATTGTACACCCAAGCAATGCCCCCGTAGTTGCCGTTAACGCCGTTAACGTTGAGAAAATTGCTAAAAGTTGTACCACCAGCATTCAGGGCGTTTTCCAAGACTTGAATGATGGCGGAGTGCAGGCGTTGAATTTGTTCGTTTGTCAAATCTGAACAAGAGGTTTGCGATCGCACTCCCGACAAAAACAAAGCTTCATCCGCGTAAATATTCCCCAAACCCGCAATCAGTGCCTGATCTAGCAGAGCTGTTTTTACCGATCGCGATCGGTGGTGCAGTTTTGCCGCTAAATATTCTACTGTAAACTCTTCTGAAAAGGGTTCGGGCCCTAGTTTTTTCAGGCCTGCGATCGCACTCGACACTTCAGTTGTCGGCGGAACCCACCACATCTGACCAAATGTCCGCTGATCTACAAAACGTAATTCTCGCCCCTCAGCAAAAAATAACCGCACTCTCGTGTGTTTCTGCAAAGGATCGTCTCGGTGTACCCACAGCAGTTGACCAGTCATTCGCAGGTGAACGCCTAACCAAGATGGGT
>NZ_CACA01000265.1:0-54355 GCF_000180455.1 Kamptonema sp. PCC 6506 | reverse complement strand
ACAGCCAATTTCCCACCAGAACAAAAGGAGCCCAATAAAAGGGATGTTCGTAACGGGATTGGTTTAAAAGAGCCAACTGACCAAGACGGAGAGCTTCAGCTTTAGTAATATTAGGTTGAGCGAGTTCTCGGTAAAATTCCGCCATTAGTGTAGCCGTAGAATCATCGCGTACAGACCAAAGCGTTGCCAGGGTACTACTCGCACCAGAACGCACCGCAACCCCTGCCAATCCCAAAGCAGCCCTGCTATCACCAGCAGCAGTTTGGCAAGCACTAAGAACTAGCAATTCCACTCTCCTAGAGCCATTTTGTCCGCTTGAACTACTCAGTAACTTCTCAAAATCTCGGACATTAATTTTCTCATTCCAAGTCAGGATAAATGTTTCTTCTGGATTAGAACTAAACTGACCGTGAGTAGCTAAGTGAATCACAGGAAAAGAATTTTCACGAATCTGCTTTTGCAAATTAACCTCGCTAAAATCCTGATTTAAAAGCACCTGAGAAGGAATTTCCAAGCTAATTTGATTGATTTCTGATTTCACTGCTGGCAAGGCTGAAAATCCTTGACGAGCATCAGTTAATCCTCCCGTTAAAGCCTTGATTTTTCTCTGACCGAGGCCTCGTGCTTCTAGTAGCTGCAAACCCGGAGTAATAGCAACACTGTATTTTTCGATTAGATATTGTTTGCCATCATAAAGAGCAGCCATTGGCAAATTACGAAGAATGCCATCGAGGACAAATACTAGAGTTTTGATGTTATATTTGACTAAATCTGCTTCCGATCGCTGAATTAACCAGTTGTAAACTTGTTCAGAAAGCCGCAAGCGTTCCTGACTTGAGAAAGCCGGATTTAAAGATTGCAACATCTCATCTAAAGTAGTTTCTAAATTGTTTTTAGGCAATTTAGTTTCGTAATAGCGTAGTGGTTGTTTTGGCAGAGACAGAATTACAGCTAAACGGTCTGCTAAAATAATCGGATAGAATACCGCTGCTTGCGGATCTACTTCATCAATTTGCTGGGGTTTAACATCTAAACAAGCTTCGCGGAAAAAGTTATCTAATTCTGCCAATTGCAATGCTTCAATTAATTTTCTAGCTTCCTTTAGATTTTCTTGACTGGGATTAGTATCTAATAGCAATTCTACCAGTTCTCTATAAACTGGTTCCACACTTTCACGAAAAGAAAACTGAACGTCCTGATTGATAGTAACTAAATCAGTGCGAAGAGATTGGAGAGTTTTTACTGCTTCTGAATAAGCTGCAATTGCCATCGGTAAATTTCGCTGCTGTTTGTGAATTCTCCCTAACTGCCATTGCCAACGAGCAGCTATATTATCAGCACTAATTCCTTGAGCAATTATCAAAGCTTGTTGAGTTAATTTTCTAGCATCTTCCCACTGGGTGGACTGTTCATAGAGTTTTCCTAGCTCTCCCAAAGCGTAAGATTCTGCTTTTAAGTCTTGCAGTGTTGTCGCTTGTTGAATAGCTGAAGCCAATACTTGAGCTGCTTGTTTAGTAACAGGTATAGGAACGGATTTAACGACAGAGTTATCGCCGCTCGCTCGATTTTTTGGTGTCTCCATTACAATCAAACTTTGGGCATAATTAACTAGAGCATAAACTGTAGCTCGACTAGGTGGCAGGTTAGTTATTTGATTTTGGATTTGCGGCAATAATGAGTTAATATCGGCTAAGTTTTCAGTTTCTATACTCAAGCTAAGTTCGTTGAGTAAAGCTTGTATGCTAGTATGATTGTTCTGGCAATTATTCTGAGTAGTAGTACAACTAGAAAGTTGAGCTGCCTGTCGGTAGTAGTTCAGAGCACTTTTAGCATCTTGCAAAGCTCTGGCAGTGTTTCCTAAACTTAAGAACGTGGCACTAAGTTCTCTTTTCTCCATAGCCGGTGCCTCTGGATTTGCAGTTTGTAGCTGCTGAGAAATTAGCAAACTTTGCTCTAAAATTTTCTGAGATTCACGCAAGTCTCCCACTGCTTGAAGAGCAACTCCTAAACTCCTTAATCCTGTAGCTTTTAGTATAGAATTGGGTTGAGCTTGTAATTTTTGATTTGCTTGCTCTAACGTTGCCTTGGCACGGCGATAAAGACCCAAGGTTTGTAAGGCTTGGGCTTGGTTAATTTGACTGCCTAAAATTCCAGTTTCATCTCCAGCTTTAGTATAAGATGCTTCTGCTTTTTTCCAAGTATCGAGGGCAGCTTCAGTTTGTCCGGCTGCTAACTGCAAACGCCCTTGGATATTTAATGCTTGGGCGAGTACAATAGCTGAGGAAGAATGATTGATTGAGGAGTTATTAATTAGCTTGAGACTAGAGGCGATGGCTTTTTCTGCTTCTGGCAAAAGCCCTAATTCTTGATATGCCAAAGAGAGATAGCTTAAACTAAGAGATTGATTAAGGCGATCGTTTTTTATATCATAATTTTGAGCGGACTGTTGCCAAAGCGCTGCTGCCTCAGAAAACCGCCCCGCCTCATAAAGAATTCTACCTTTTTCGATAAGATTGGAAACAGAATAAGATGGAACTTGAGCAATGCTGCTTTCGGGATACTGCACTGTTAGAGGAACAACTACAATCGCGACCAAAAAAGCCAGGAATCCCAACCAAAGGAATGACAGTAAATTTTGTCGGGAATTGCAGACAAAATTTCTGATGTAGCGAGTTTTACTCGTCCAACTCTGAATAGCTTTTAAGAACAAGAGGATTTTTGCTCTCACTTTATCGCTCACTGCAAATAGTGGGTCTATTCTAGCCCACATTGAAATAAATGCAAATACAATCGCGATTCAAAAATCAGAGTTTTTCTGATTTAGAAGGGTTGAGTACAAAAGTCTTTTCTAGGATATTCCAGTTTTTGGGGTGGGTTGCCTACAGGATCGAGCTGCGGAATGGCAAAGTTATTAGCTAAACCCGCCCCAATAATCCGCATCTATGGTTATGGTATTACTTCTCACAAGAGTGCTTGGTAATCCTCAGAAAAGATCTCATCAAATTGGCATATTCCTTCTGAGTAATCGTACCTTCACCGCAAATTTGGGATAGAGAGCGGTTCAGAGCATTAAATGCTGTTTCTACATCAATCCAATGCTGACCCGCACAGATAGCTTGATCCGAGGTAGGGTAGTATTCTTTGGATGTGAAGATGGCTCCTGTCGGGAGGAGCACTTGCCACTTCCAGCGATTGTTTGCAGGTAAGGGCGAAACCTGGAACCTGTAGTTTTCTTCAAACATTGGCTTACTTCTCAAACAACTTTAAATAATTTTTTAATAATTTTACAACAATCAGGATAGTGTAATCTTAATTTGACACTAAAAGTTATGATCGATTAAGCTTGACAACCTATTGACAAATGTAACAATATCTGGGTAAATCCCAGGTGGGATCGCTGCCTCAAATCAGCGGTATAGAGGCTGTTGAGATGCGATCGCGATTCGGTAATCTCGATCCCCTCACCTTTTCAAAAAATGGGAACCACTTAAAAAAGGCTAACTTACAGCCGACTTTTTGAGGTTTTTTGTGAGGTCTGCGTGAGTGCTGTTAATGTTAACTCTTAAAGTAAACTCGCTGAATCTACATCTAAAAATAGAGTTGCCTGAGCCTGCATTCGCAGAAATGAAGCGGGAAGTGCAGCACTAATTGACCCCAAAAGCATCTCCTTAACCGCAGGAGCCTTGCGTTTTTCTGGTGCGAGACAAATAATTTTTTTAGCCGAGCCAAGCAATGGTAAAGTCACTGTAAAAGCATACTGGGGCACAGCTTCCAAATGGGAAAAAAGACTCTGATTTACCTGTTGTCGGCGAGTGGCCACATCTAGTTTTACTAATTTTACACTTCTGCGATCGCCAAAATCAGCCACAGGCGGATCGTTAAAAGCCAAATGCCCATTTTCGCCCAAACCCAGACAGCACAAATCAATCGGCTGTTCCTGTAAAAGTTTAGCATAGCGATCGCACTCCTCTAGCGGTTGAGCCGCGTCTCCTTCGATGTAGTGAAATACCCCAGGATGCACTCGACTTTCCACCCTTTCGCGCATATAGCGCCGGAAGCTAGCAGGATGATTAGCATCAATTCCCAAATACTCATCCAAATGGAAAAAAGTGATTTTAGACCAATCTATACCGCCTAAAACAATCAAAGCTTCCAAAAATTTAATTTGCGAATTACCAGTCGCAAGCAGTACAGTAGCACTCCCCTGTTTAGTCAGAGTTTCCTGTAAATAAGTTTGTGAAATTTGTGCCGCGTCGTTTGCTAATTGTTTCTCAGTCTCGTAGAGACGAACCGACAGCGCATCTACAGTGAAGATTTTGTTAGGTGTAAACAATTGCGTAATGCTATAATTAGGGACTAGGGGCTAGGGGCTAGAGGTTAGGGAAGAGGGAATAAAATCAATGGTTTCAGCAATTTAGAGTGTCCTAACTGTCTTGGCAGTTGTTATAGATTGATAAAGTAGAATTTTATTCTAGCTCTTTAGACTACTGCTGACAAGAGCCTTAAGCTAATTATAGCAGAAGGCAAAAAGAAAATGCAATTACCAATTACCAATTACCAATTACCAATTACCGATTTACCAGCGCCATGTTATTATTAGTAAGATAAATATGCCCTAACATCTTACCATTATAAGTCCGCTTAGCAAAGCGCCAGCCTGGTTCCAGAGAAATCTTAGTTAAACCATTAGCAACACCGCGAGTGCGACCAATTACCATCGGTGCAGCAGAAGGATTGCGGCGATTAGTACCAACCAGTACCATCTCTCCATTAACGCGCTGAATATTAAGATTATATTGCATCCCTAAATCAGTTCCAGCCACCCGAATAGAGTAGCCATTACTATCAGTAGCGCGTCCACAAATTCCTGTGAAATTAAACTTTAATAATAGGGGATTTACAGTAACAGGACGATTGCCGCTTTCACTCCAGCAAGCGCGTTTATTCGAGACCTGTTCTAGAATTACTAATTGGTGAGTAGTACCGCCTCGGAATGGAACTGCGGCGGCTACAAATTTCGTTTGGTCAACATCTTTTTGACCAAAGGTGAAGGCCGCAATCGCGGGAGTTATTGCAGAAATTGTGCCGATAGCAGTAGCAGCAAGAGCAGCGAATTGAAGTTTGAGTGAGGTTTTCATAGAGCGCCTGTATTTGAGTTATGAACTCATTATTTAGAAAGCGCCTAAGATTTTGTATCGTATTCGTTCTAGTTCCTGAACTGTCTCGCTTGATTTTTAATCAGCCTCAGCCAATAGGATTCTAGAAATGGATAAAAGCTTTACTGTGTCTTAACTCTGATGGGGAGTGTCGGAGGTGGATTTCCCCTAAAGTCTGACCTAAGCATTGTTACAGTTAGCCAATTGTCTGTTTTCTTGACATCTTAGGGTTCTAGTACAGCAGTAAAAGATAGGTAAACAGGTTGATTCCACAGGATTTACCTACCAATCGCGTAACGCCGCCATCTTGGCGGTAAAAATACCGCCGGGACGGCGGCGTTACGAAAATCGAATCTTTGTAGCAGAATATCACCCACCAATAAATTTGAGAGCCACGCCATTCATACAGTAGCGTTTACCAGTTGGCTTGGGCCCATCATCAAATACGTGACCCAAATGCCCACCACAGCGACGACAATGTACTTCAATTCTAGTTGTAAACAAGGAATTATCAACAGATGTGCCAATTGCCCCTGGTATCGGGTCAAAAAAGCTGGGCCAACCCGTACCGCTATCAAATTTAGTTTCCGATGAAAAAAGTGGCAAATCACAACCAGCACAGGCGTATATTCCCTTCCCATATTCCTTGTCGAGAGGGCTAGTATGAGCGCGTTCAGTACCGTGTTGGCGCAGCACTTGGAACTGTTGAGGAGTCAAGATTGTACGCCACTCTTCTTCAGTTTTAGTAATTTCAAAAACATCATTAGAAGATGCCATAACTTTTGATGTCCAAGGTAAATAGCGAGATAACCATGCCATACCTACCACTCCTAAACCTGCTTGTAAAAAAAATCGTTTCTTCATTATACATCATCCAATCGCTAATTAACCAACCAATCTCATCGAGTAAACATAAACAAGCAAGTTACTATTATAGTCCTGCAAACCACTCATAACCTCGATCTTCCCAGTAACCTTTTTCAGGGAGTAATTCACCAACTAACGTAATTTTAGTTACCCACTTACTCTGTTTATAACCTAGCTTAATTGGCGATGCTAGGCGTAAAGGTGCGCCATTTTCAATACTCAAAGGATTACCATTCTTTTGATAAGCCATCAAAGTTTGAGGATGCAAAGCTGAAGCAATATCCCAACTTTCATAGTAGTCATCCGCAGATTTAAAGTAAATGTAGCGAGCATTTGCCTTTGGTTGAGCAAGAGCAACCAAATCCCGCAACCGCACCCCACCCCACTGCACAATAGCGGCCCAACCCTCCACACAAACATGACGAATTGTCATGACAGTTAGAGGCATAACTTTAATTTGTTCTAGACTTAAATTCAGAGGACGATTTACCTCACCATCAATTATCAGGCGAAAAGATTTTACGTCAAGCTCTGGAGTTGAATCAAAAGTATTGATAATTAAGGCATCAGGTTCGATGGCACTAGCTGGAAATTCCGGTACCAGTTTTTGAGGATTAAACAACAAACTTTCTACACTTTCGTTCAAAGGTTCAAAACTTTTGCCAATGATATTATCAGTGCGAACTAATCCACAACCGCCCAAAATTAAACCGATACCAGAGAGTCCCGATAATTGCAGAACTTGGCGGCGTTGCCATGACTTATGAGAATTTGGAAACATGAGTAAACCTCTACCAAAAAATTGACTTAATTAGGCGAAAACCCCCAACCTTGAGGCCTAGCCAAGAGTGAACGAGTGAAAAAATAATGACAGTAGGAACTGATATAAAGTGTACTATTCTCAGCGCCTGCCAACTGCCAAATAAATCAACAATCCAGTGGAATTGAGCAGGTTTATACATTCCCACTCCACTAAATACTGCTAGCAGTAAAACCGGAATAATTGCTGTATAAGCTAGGCGATGCCATGAATAATTTTTGCGCTTAACGTTTTGAGACTTCTGTAAAGCCTTGAGGTCATTATAGCCGAGAAAACGATGCTGCCAGCGGCGGCTAATGAAAATATAAAGACCATACCAAAAAAGATTAAGTGTGAATAACCACATGGCGGCGAAATGCCAATGTCTACCAGCACCGAGCCAACCACCTAACAAAAATATAGATGGAAATTGCCATCCTCCGCGCCCACCAAAAACAGGATTAGCATTGTAAATTTGCAATCCACTACCAATCATCATTACTAAACTAATGATATTTAGCCAGTGAAATAACTTTGCTAAAGCTGCCTGGTTTGGTAGTCGAGGTCGAGATGTTTTAGAAGGGACAGATGAATCCATAGTAAGTATTTAGCTAAATAGGAAGGGTATAAACATTTCATTTGTCTGGTAGCAGGTTAATTTGCTAATTGCTAATTGCTAATTGCTAACAATTTTGACTGCCATACAAGTTTTCATGTTATAGCCAATGTCAAGGTAATTAGGTTAGGACAACTTTATTGTTTTGAGAACTTACGTAACGTCGCCCTCTGGGCGGCGTTACGGAATTTATCCTAACATTCTTGTCTGTTGCTATACTATGAGACTGCTATTTGTAACTTCCGATACAAACTGATAACTCATTGGTAGGCTTTTATTTAATACGAGGCTGACTCTATTTTGGATTTAAAATTTTTTATATTTGCAGAAAACATCCAATTTTCGGTCATATCCGTATCTAAAGTAAATTAAGGAAGGAAAATTACCTTATGAACAATCGCGGGCCGGGGCGGCGTAAATTACTATGGTATTTAGGGCTAGGAGTTGGTGGAACTGCTATCAGTTTTGGTCTCAAGAAAGAGATGATGTCAACTGCTACCCCAACCTCTAGCTCTACAAATATTCCAATACTTACTCCTCCTAAAAGCGATATTTCCCCTACCACAGAGCGAGCTATTACTTCACAGGTAGGACAGATTTTACCAGAGTTTCAGGGTATTAGCCAGTGGCTCAATTCTCCACCGCTGAAAATATCCGATCTCAAAGGTAGCGTGGTGTTGGTACAATTTTGGACATTCGCCTGCATTAATTGCCAGCGTACTCTACCCTACATTACTCGTTGGCATCGCCAATATGCCGAGCGAGGATTAAAAATTATCGGCATACATACTCCTGAATTTCCATTTGAGCGCGATGTAAATAATGTCAAAAAAGCTTTGAAGGAATATCAAATTACTTATCCAGTACCTTTGGATAACGAGTTTAAAACTTGGCTTGCTTACAAGAATGAATACTGGCCTCATTTATTTTTAGCAGATCGACAAGGCATTCGGCGCTATAATCATATTGGGGAAGGAGCTTATGACGAAACAGAACAGACAATTCGCCAGTTATTAGGGTAGTTAAATGGCAACTTCACTCCCTTCGACTGGTGTAGCTTTGCTAGCGGGATTTCTAACTATCCTCTCGCCTTGTATTTTGCCAATTTTACCTCTATTATTAGGGCGAAGCCTTCAATCTCATCGCTATGGCCCCGTTGCTTTGGTATTAGGATTAATTACTGGTTTTGCAGCAATTGGGAGTTTATTGGGAGTAACATCAACTTGGTTTGTTAGCCTTGCTAGCGTTCTCCGCAATGGAGCAATTGCATTTCTGCTGATGGCTGGGGTAAGTACCATTTTTCCCCAGATTTACCAATTAGTGTTTAAATACTTACACTTTCAACGTTGGCTGAAAGAACCTGTACGGGTGGGGTTAATGGGTGAATTTTGGCTGGGAACTCAACTCGGTTTGCTGTGGACACCTTGCGCGGGCCCAGTTCTGGCGAGTATTTTGGTTATAGCTGTTGTCAACCCTCAGCCTACAACTACCTTTGTTTTATTAGTTTTGTACGGTTTGGGGGCGGGATTACCGCTGCTAGCGATCGCCTATGGAGGGCGGTATTTCAGCCAGAACTTATTACGCTTGCGCCCCCATAGTGCAGCCTTACAGAGAATTGGCGGAGTAATTGTTGTACTCAGTGCGATCGCGATTATTTTAGGTTGGGATGTCAAGATCCAACTTTGGTTAGCTCCATTTTTCCCAACTTTACCACTTTAAGGAAGAGGGGCGCTGGCGTAATCTATAATTTTGATTATCCTCAAGATCAAGTTTGCCGCAGCGCCCGCCCCACAAATACTATTTCTTCATCGCATCGGGACTCTTCATCGCATCGGGACTTTTCATCGCATCGGGACTTTTCATCGCATCGGGACTTTTCATCGCATCGGGACTTTTCATCGCATCGGGACTTTTCATCGCATCAGGACTCTTCATCGCATCGGGACTCTTCATCGCGTCAGGACTTTTCATGGAAGCAGGCGAAGCACTAGGAGCCACCTGATTTTCAGTGTTAGGACTAGAAGAACAGCTATATAGACTAGCCGTTAAGGTCAAACCAACAACTAAACAAAGCACTTTCCGGTTCATATTTTTCTTCCAAGTCTGAGAAATATTAATTCTACAAGTTAGCAGGTAATCGCTAACAGTGCGTTCTATTGTAGTACGGATGACTCCTGAGATTGGATTGTCAACCTCAAATATTTTTTTTCACTCAGGTTAAGTGACCCAACTTCCCTACATCCAAGCAGTTCTGTGGGTCGTATTTAAGAAGATGGAGTCTGGTTCTTTCTGGAGATGCCCTTGCTACCACCATCGAAATCAACTTAGAATTATCAGTTTAGGTCTGTTCTACGAAAAACCTATGGATTTGAACCCTGCCGAAACAAGCGTGGATGACCCTGACAAACAGACTGACGCTGAGTTATTTCAGTTAATAAGTGTTGGTCAAGCATCTGCCTTGGGTATTTTGTATAACCGCTATGGCAGCTTAGTCTACAGATTGGCCCTGAGAATCTTGACAAACCCTCAAGAAGCAGAAGACTTAACCCAAGAGATTTTTATCAATCTCTGGCAAAAGAGAACTTACAATCCTAATCGTGGCTCTTTGAGCAGCTTTTTGACAACTCTGACTCGTTCGCGAGCAATTGATAAACTTCGTTCCCGCAGCACTAAGTTGAAATTTCTCCAGCGATGGAGTCAGATGATGGCTACTGAAATTCCACCTCTTACACCTTTTGAATCAGCTTCTTTAAGTGACCGTTCGCACTATGTTCGCGATGCCTTAGCTCAACTTCCCGAAAAACAACGGCAGGTGTTAGAAATGGCTTATTACGATGGCTTGAGTCAATCGGAAATCGCCGCCAAACTTAGTATACCACTGGGAACAATTAAAACTTGGTCTCGCCAAGGTTTATTGAATTTAAGAAAAAACTTACAAAATTTAATTGGCTAGTTACACCTATGACAGAGCCTTTATTTCCTGAACCTTTAGAAGAATTGATGGCAGGTTATGTACTTGGCAACCTTAGCTCTGAAGAAGCTGAGGAATTAAGCCGAGTGCTGAAAGAAAATCCTGAATTAGCTACAGAGGTAGCTAGTTTACAGGAAGTTTTAGAAGTCATGCCTTATGCTTTACCTGATATCGCACCGCCATCACATCTTTATGACTCTATTTTAGAAGCTGCTGCAACAACTACTGTTGCATTCCCAAACAAGATTGTTGCAGCAAATCCTCACCCATTGCTTCGGGAAAAACTAAAACTATTTTCTCTAAGATGGAGTCCTATTATTGGTAGCGTAGCAGCACTATTAGCTTTAGCTATTGGTTTAGATAACTACCGACTCAGACAACAAATAACGACGCTTGAGGCTCAGGTTGTGCGACAAAAAGATGTGATTGCGATGTTGCAACAACCGAATACTCATCTAGTTTCTCTTAAAGGTATGGCTCAAGCCTCTGCTGCTTCTGGTAGTATTGTTGTTACACCCGGAGAACCTAAAGCTGTTTTAATTTTAAAGAATCTTCCGGTTTTACCCAAGGGTCAATTTTATCAATTATGGTCGGTTATTAATGAGGAAACAGTGGCTTGGGAGCAGTTTAATACTAATGAAAAAGGCACTGTTTTTGTCAAGCTTTCTCTGCCTACTAATGGGGAAGTAACTACATTAGTTGTGACTGTTGAAGCATCGCCTTTACTTAAAAATCCGGCTGGGCCTATGGTGATGACGGGGAGTTTATAATTGGTAATTGGTGATTGGTAATTGGTAATTGGTAATCGCTAATTGTTAGTTGTTAGTTGTTAGTTGTTAGTTGGTAATTGGTGATTGGTAATTGGTAATTACCATCCTCCCCATCTCCCCCCATCTCCTCCTCTTTCCCTAGTCCCTTCTTCTTAAATGTATCGAGTTAACTGTATGCGATAACGATCTTTTTTCGTAACCATAACTTCCCCAATTTCTAATCGCCCTTTACCACGAATAGCAACTAAATCTCCAGACTTAATAATATGGCTAGATTGGGCGATATCTTTCCAGTTAACTCGCACATCTCCACCTTCAATTAAATCAACCATTTTGCTACGAGACATCCCGAATCCAGCAGATGCGATCGCATCCAATCTCATTGATGCTTCTACTGTTGTTAATTCCTTCTTTTTAGGTTCCTTAATCTTCAGTTCGCTCAACTCTATCCGCTGAATTTGTACGGGAACAGAACGAACTTGCTTTAAGTGCATCTCTAAATATTCTACCAGTTCTGGCACAACTATTGCTTGTGATCCCCTTTCCCCTAAAACTATGATATCGCCAGTCTTTTCTCGGACAATTCCAGAACCCAAGATAGATCCTAAAAAGTCGCGGTGAGATGCGGTATCAAAGAGGAAATTACCAGCTATTTCTAAGGCTGCAACACTTACGCTAGAATTGTCTAAAGGAAGTTCAGAACGCGCGATCGCAAGTCTTTGACGTTCCGCCTGTGGATAGCCTCCCCAAGCAATTAGTTGTACTTCTGTTAATCGACTAAATACCTTTTGTGTCTCCGCTAACTCAGGGGGAGAAAGAAAATCAGTCAGGCTAATTTCCCAAGTTTTGAGTGCTTGCTCAGCTTGGTCGATCGCACGGGCCACACACTCACGATTTTCAATTCCTTTTAACAGTTCTTCTCTTGGTAACATCTTCTGATTTTAGATTAAGGTAGCTTGCTTTCATTTTATGTAACGCCGCCCTTGGTTGCTGTAAAGATACCGCCCAGAGGCGGCGTTACAAACAGTTTTGCGTAATTCTTAAAAGTATATTATAGCGTAATTTCCCATTTTAATAAGCCTTCTTCACAACTTTTTAATTGCATTCCCACTTTTTCTAAAATCCGTTTTGATGCTAAATGGTCTTGAGGGCAAGTAGCGAGAATTTTATGTAAATTCGTTTGAGTTAATGCCCAATTAACCAGTGCTTGTATCGCTTCAAAACCGTAACCTTGGTTTTGATAAGCAGGCAGAACATTGTAACCCATTTCAACTATTCCCTGCTCATTTTTGCCACCAAAGCCTAAATCGCCAATAATAGTATTTTCTCTACTATGAATCATTAACCAAGCGCCCCAACCTAACTGTAACGGATCGGCAGCTAACTGAGCAAAAAAGGGTAAAACTTCTTCTACCTCTGACCAAGGCCAATCGCTAGGAATCTTGACATTTAAGAGCTTTTCTATCTGAGATTTGTCAGCGATTGCGGCTTCTGCAACTTCCAGTGAATAAGGAATAAGTTCTAGACGTTCTGTTTGGATTTTCACCAAAGTATGCTCCTCATAATATTTTTGGAGGATTCCAATTAACTAAAGATATTAGGATCGGAGTAACTCTGCATATTTTCAGGATCGAATTGCCGGAGAATAGGTGTAGCTTGGCGTGTGAGAGTTTCATTGCCGTTAACAACTACTAGATATTTGCCTGCATTTAAGCGATTGCGAAAAGGTAAAGCGTCGCCAGATATTAAACCAACACCGCCTCCAACAAAAATACTTCCCAATACTCCAGAAAGAGCTCCTAAAATACCGCCGATGATGTGATCGCCAAGTTCACCGGCAAAGGCAAAAGTCTTTAAGCCAGTAATCAAGCTAAAACAAAATCCGGCAAAAAATCCAAAGGGTACAAGCCAAATTGCCATGAATTTAGCTTGTTTGATAGCTTGTTCTTTGGGGTCAATTAAGCCATATTCATCAGCGCTTTTATAGCCTCTGCCTAAGATGCTAATTTGCTTCATGGGCAAGCCTTCTTTTTCGAGGGCAGAATAAGCAGCTTCGGCTTGAATTCGGTCGGGGAGTATGGCAACTAGATAATACATAACTCAAATTGTTAGTAGTTAGTGGTTAGTTGTTATTTGTTATTTGTTAACTGTTAACTGTTAACTGTTAACTGCTATAACTTGTCGGGTGGGCGATCGCCACAAACAGCCTGTAAGCCACTATATATGTTTGAGGCTATTGTGTAGCCTACGTTTAACTCATGTCCGACTGCTTTGATAGTGCGCGATCGCACTAGATCCCATAAATGATGACACTATCACATTCAGCAGCACCGCCAGCACTCGCCCCGAAGGAAAACAGACCCGAAGGAAAACAGGCCCGAAGGAAAACAGAAATTACGCAAAAGCACCACGTAATGCCGCTCTCTGGGCGGTATCTTTACCATCCAGAGGGCGGCGTTAGAGATACTTTTGCGTAAGTCCCATGATGAATTATAGCGATAAAAGACTTACTAGGTAAGGACTTGAGGGATTTTAAATGGATTTTTCAAGGAAAAGCTAAAATCTTTCCAGCAAAAGACAGTACATAGACCCCTGATACAGATACAATTGCATACTGCGGAAAGCTTTGTTTACTTTGCCCCACCTGCTATGCCAAAGGTTCTTGTCTCCGATCCCATTGATGCTGCTGGACTTGATATTCTGTCCCAAGTTGCTCAAGTTGATGTAAAAACTGGTTTACCACTAGAGGAACTGGTGCGAATTATCCCAGAGTATGACGCTCTGATGATCCGTTCCGGCACTCAAGTTACTAAAGAAATAATTGAAGCAGCCAATCAGCTTAAAATCATCGGTCGGGCTGGCGTGGGGGTCGATAATGTAGACGTACCCGCCGCTACTCGCAAAGGTATCGTAGTTGTCAATTCCCCAGAAGGTAACACGATCGCGGCCGCCGAACACGCGATCGCCATGATGTTAGCCATCTCCCGCTACATCCCCGATGCCGATAACTCCGTGAAAAACGGCAAGTGGGAACGCAATCGCTTTATGGGCGTTGAAGTTTACAAAAAAACTCTCGGTATCGTCGGTTTAGGCAAAATTGGTTCTCATGTCGCCGCCGCCGCCAAAGCGATGGGGATGAAATTGCTAGCTTATGACCCCTTCATCTCCACCGAACGCGCCGAACAGATTGGCTGTAGATTGGTAGAGTTAGAATTGCTCATGCGTGAATCCGACTACATCACGCTGCACATTCCCAAAACTCCAGAAACTTATCACCTGATTAACGCTGAAGTCTTGGAGAAGATGAAGCCCACCGCCCGGATTATCAATTGTGCCAGAGGCGGTATCATCGACGAAACAGCCCTAGCAAAAGCCTTAGAAGAGGGTCAAATTGCGGGTGCAGCTTTAGATGTTTACGAAAACGAACCTCTACAAGCTGATTCTCCACTGCGATCGCTCGGTCAAAAAGCCATCCTCACACCCCACTTAGGAGCCTCGACAGCGGAAGCTCAGGTGAATGTCGCGATCGATGTCGCCGAACAAATTCGAGACGTGCTCCTGGGCCTGCCAGCCCGGTCTGCGGTGAATATTCCTGGCATCTACCCGGATGCGATCGAAAAGCTCAGACCTTACTTGCAATTAGCCGAAACCCTGGGCAATTTGGTCAGTCAACTAGCGGGAGGACGAGTCGATTACCTGAATGTTCTTCTCCAAGGAGAACTTGCCAACAATCAAAGTCAGCCAGTAGTCGTGGCCGCCCTTAAAGGCCTCCTATCTCAAGCACTGCGCGAACGAGTAAACTACGTCAATGCCAGCATCGAAGCCAAAGAGCGCGGCATTCGCGTAATCGAGACACGAGATGCCTCCGTCCGCGACTACGCAGGCTCTTTGCGATTAGAAGCTAAAGGAACTCTTGGCGAGCACACCGTCACTGGGGCCGTACTCGGTGAAGATGAAATTCGGATCACCAGCGTCGATGAATTCCCCGTGAACGTTTCTCCGAGTCGCCATATGTTATTTACCTTGCACCGCGATATGCCAGGAATTATTGGCAAACTTGGTTCCCTATTGGGCAGTTTTAATGTCAATATTGCCAGTATGCAAGTAGGTCGCAGAATCGTGCGCGGAGATGCAGTAATGGTACTGAGCCTTGATGACCCTCTGCCAGAAGGAATATTGGCCGAGATTATCAAACTTGCAGGTATTCGAGATGCTTACACGGTAACTCTTTAGCAATAAAAAGTTAAAAATTAAAAATTAAAAATGCAGCATCCCTAATTTTTAATTTTAATTTTTAATTTTAATTAATTTATGGCACATAGCTGGTGGGAAATTCGAGTTATTTGCGATCCGGGGTTAGAAGATATAATCTTCTGGCGCTTGGAAAATTTTGGCTGTCGGGGAACTGCCAGCGAGATGAAAAATAATTACTGTTTAATATCAGCCTACTTGCCGGAAGAACAGGCAGGTTTACTAGATTTAGCAGCTCTTTCTTTGTATCTGCGCCAAGATGCTCTTTGTTCCGGTTTGTCACTACCCGCTACTCAGTGGAATTTAATTGATGAAGAAGACTGGGCCAGCAGTTGGAAAGTACACTGGCAACCTCAAGAAATTGGCGATCGCTTTTTAATTTATCCCGCTTGGCTACCAGTACCCACAAATTCAGAAAGGCTTTTGCTACGTTTAGATCCTGGCATGGCTTTTGGCACAGGTACTCATGCCACCACTCAGTTATGTTTAGAGTCCTTAGAAATGCGGCTCGGTTTTGGCTCTAGTGAAAATGCTCCTATAATAGCTGATATTGGTTGCGGATCGGGAATTTTATCAATTGGATCGATTTTGTTAGGAGCTAAAAAAGCCTATGCTGTCGATACCGATCCCTTAGCAGTAGATGCTGCTATTAGTAATCGTAAACTTAACCGGATTCTCTCTCACCAGTTAAATGTAGAAGAGGGTACGATCGATCGTTTGATAAAAACGATTGATGGCCCTGTTGACGGTTTGATGTGCAATATTTTAGCAGAAGTTATTATTGATTTGATTCCACAGTTTGAGGCAATTTCAAAACCCACTACTTGGGGAGTTCTTAGCGGAATTTTGCTAGAACAAGCTAAGCCTATTGCTGATACTTTAGAGCAGCATGGTTGGGTAGTGGCGACATTGTGGCGGCGGCAAGATTGGTGCTGTTTTAATATTCGGAGGTCTTAAATTTTAAGACTTATGCTTCAAGGGGAGACAACGCGATTGTAGCAAAACTTTGGAGAAATGGTATTATTTTGGTACAGACCAAGAGCGAACTTCACCCAGAGTTACAGGAATTCTGTCGCTCACATCAACTGTAAACCGATAAACCCTCTTAGCCCTAAGTCCATTTTCTGAATCGAAAAACTTTAATATCACATCCCAACAATCGCTATTAATCCGACAAAACGGGCTTTTTTCTACTTCAATCGTATCGAGTTGCATTCCTCTGGAAATAGCTTCAGCGAAGCTCGAAGCAGCTTGGAAAGCATTAGTAACGGAAAAATTTAATGCCCTGTCTTTAGAAGTTTGTCCTAGATTTTGGAACTCAAAATAAACTTTATTTACGAAGCTAGTGAGAGCTTTTCGCATCGCAATTTCATCAACTTGCGGTGCTTGCGAAGCCACACTTTGCAAAGCTGCTTCGACTAAATTGTTGATTTTCCAACCGTACATTCCCCTGATATTGATTAAGGTAATTACGGGAATTTCTTGCCCCGAAAATAACTGCACGGTTTTATCAGTTGTTTTAGCGGGAATGCTGACTCGTTCGATAAAATCATCGCTGTCTTCCGGTTCAATTTGCCCCGCTAACATCATAATTAATATTTCGTAGACATCCGCAGCAAAGCCCTGTCTGGGTTCTAAGACATAAATGGGGGTAAGTTCTTGATTGAGCGTCCAAATCAAGGCTTTGGCTTCACTGGGATTTTGTGACAGATAATCGACCATTTGACTGGCATCATAGGGATTAGGGGGAATTACTGTGCCGTCAATTTCAAATGCAGGCATTAGCTGTTTGAAGGTGTCGCGTCTGGCTTCGCTACCGAAGTCGTAACCGATAGTTCCCAAGGCGTAGACGAGTTTTGAGGTGGCGCTGGGGGTGATGCCTTCGGCGGGTTGACTGAGGGTGAGGTTGGCAACGGTTGTATTGGATGGCTGCACTGTGCCAGAGTTTGCCGGAGAATCAATTCTGTAGTTCATAGCAGAAGCCTGTTCAAACGGACTGTTAATTGAGGCTTCAACAGAGGGAATTTCTGGGCGATTACTGGCATTAATACTGGAAGTCAGCGGGCTTTCAATGGGGTTTTCAGTCCTCTTTAAAGGACTTTCACTATTAGCCTGGATAACGATTTCTGAGTGCGATTGAACTGGGGTTAACTCTTTTCCAGTTAGTAACTGATAAGCGCCTGGAATATTCAATTTCCCCCTTAAACAGCGTTCCGGTTCTTCTATTTCTTCCGGGTCACAAGGAATGGCACTATTTAAAATAGCTTGACGCACCGCTTCGGCATTGGGTTTTTCCCCGCGTTGCAGTTGCAGACTTAGGAACAATGCCGATACACCTGTGACGATGGGAGCCGCACAACTCGTACCTTGACTAAGTTTGGTTTCTTCAGTTGTAGGTTGTGCGCCGAGAATGTTTTCTCCGGGAGCTAAAATTCCGTCATGCTGGTAATTACCGCCCCAGTTGCTGTAGTTGGCAGGTTTTCCATTGTCTTTCATCATGCCGGCACCCAGAACACCGGGTAAAATGGCGGGAATGCACCAACATTCACCTTTATCATTACCTGTAGGGGCAACAATCAGAATATTGTTATCCTGGCAGTTTTTCACTGCTCTAGCTAACAAGTCATGGGCAATACCCGTTTGAGTGGCACAGCAAGCCGCACAGTGAATGATGTTTGCTCCCAGTTTCATTGCTAATTCAAAGGCGCGGGTAAGATTAATTGGAGAGATAAACTCACCATTGTCGCCAGTAGTGTTGATAGGAATATTAATGGCGCGACAGCGAGGGGCAATTCCGGGAACGGGTGAGCCGTGTTGACCAATAATGGTACTGATGATGTGAGTAGCGTGAAAGTTTCCTTTTAGGCGATTGAGAATTGCTTCGGGGACGGCAGCTTGTAGTTTTTTGGCTTTGGCTTCGCCTTTTTCGCCACTCTTTTCAATCTCTAGAAAAGCCTCGTAATATTCTAGAGCAATGGGTTCTGGGGTTTCGTGCCAGTAAGGGAAAATTTTGCTGATGTTTGCCCCTTGGAAGCAAGAGCGCTCTAGGTCAGCGTTACCATCAAGAATAACAATGGTAATTTCATGGTCGCCTTTTGTATGCGCCCAAAGGTCATAGAGTCCAGGTAGCTTATCTGCGTTGTTCATCGGAGCAGCAGATGGAGTTATAAAGTTGGTTAGATTGGGAACTACGAGATTGGAGGAAGTGAAGGATGTACTTCCCTTACTCTCTATACTTCCCTGCTCCCCTGCTTCCCTGCTCTCCTGCTCCCCTGCTCCCTCTCTCCCCTGCGCTTCTACTTTCCGGGAAATTGAACCGAGCATAAATTCGCCGACGGCTGATTCTTCGTAGTAATCCAGTCCGGTAATTTGTGCGAACCTATCGCTATTTCCTGCTCCTAATGCACAGGGGGCGAGGTTCATGTCAGTAGCAACTAAGTAGAGGTTTTCATACAACACTCCAACGTGCTTTAATACTAAGGCATAAGCTAAGGATTTATATTTACAGAAAAGTCTGCCAAACCGAGCGGTAATAATTAGTAAAACTTGGGGGGTGTCTTGTTCGCCGCTAGATAAACGAGCATCTGCAATTAAAGCGGCTACTTCTGGATTGTAGTCGGCAATTTGCTCTAATTGATGGTTGAGGGGGTCATAATGATACAATCCGGCATCCAATCCTTCACACTGCTGGACAACAGGATAAATTTCTAGTTCGTATCGCGCACCACCACAGGGGTAAGGACGGCGACTGACTTCGCCTACTTCTTCCATTTGATAAACTTCTGTTACTCTGGCGCAGCGATAGAGTAGTTCGCCTAATTGTTCAATGGTGATGGGATAATCGTCATATTCTCGAATGGATTGCCTGGTTTCTATTGCTTGGGTTAAGGAACTATCGGTTTGGGCTAATAATTCTAAGTTAGGGCGAAAAAGAGGAATAATTTTCTCGCTCATGGGCGGTTTGACGATGGGAAATAATTCCCTTTGTTCCCAATGTTCGATTGATGCTGTTTGATAATCGTGTCTGCCGTCACGACTGCGACTGTGAAACAGCAGGTTGTGAAATTCCCATAGTTCTAATTTTAATGGTTCGGGTTCTATTGATAAGAATTGAGTGGCTAATAATAGATGAATAAATTTTTGAATTGTTTCGGTTTCAATATGGGGAAAGGCTACACTAATGGTTGTTATGGTTTGCGATTGGGATAATAAACTGATGATGGCGCTGGCTTGGCTATCGAATAGGGTAATTCTAAATTTGGAGAGGGGTGATTCTAACACCATTTTGCCGCCGAGTTGATGTAGATAAGCAAAACGGGAGAGGGTAAAGGTTGTGTGTTGCCAATCTATTTCCGGGTAATCCAATGTTGCCGCTTCTACCATTGGGATAGCTGTGGCTAGGGGTAAGATTGAATATTCAGGAAAACTTGATGGTGCGATTTGTGGCAGGGAAGGATTCAATTGTTCTTTCACCACTTTTCCATTTGGCTCGATGGCAAGTTGTTTCAGTTTTTTCTTGTCCATTTTAGTTTCCTACTTTTTGAGAAGTTTTTCGGACTTTGACTTGGAAAATAGAAGTAAAAACCGAAAAAGCCGTTAAAATGGCATCGGCATCGGATTCATTTCCTCTTCCAAACGTGGCGCAGATAACCAACCCAGTTTTACAGGGACATCATACAATCTTCCTGCCCCAAAACGCGACCAAAAATGGCGCAATCCTGGCACAATAACCTTAACTACATTTAACCGAATATCCGGGCGAGTTTGGTCGAGTACCAAGGTTTCCAATCCGGCATTTTTGGCAATTTCCACACAAGTCATTACATCTTCATAGATGTCATCGCTCCAAAGTTGGGGGTAATCGCTATAAACTTTAGGAGTAACATTGGGGTCAAAAGCAAGATAAGGTTGATTTTCTAAAGTGGCATTTAATAACCAATCTCGCCATGCCCCTTCTAACTTTTCGGCTTCTACTTTATCCAACTCCAAACCGATTTGATTTACTTCTGTAACGGCGCGTAAAATGGCAATTTTTGGGTCTAAATGTGCGCCATATCCAGCAATAATTCTTTCTGCACCGCCATCAATGCGCCGAGACACGCCAGCAAAAGCGGGAATACCTGAATCGGCAGTTAAATCGAGCACCCAAAGTTCTCTGCCATTATTTTGATAATAAGTTTGCAGTTCTAAAAAATAAGGCTCATCAAAACTGGCTAAATTTACTGCCGGACGTTGCAGACGATTGTACCACCATATTCCGACGCTATCCCGTTCGATTAATTCCATAAACCCTTGCAAAATCGCTTCTTCTAAAGTGTTCCCAGCAGCGTTACCGTTGGAATCTGCTTTACAGAAACGGTGGTCTTTGGGCGATGGATAATCGTAATAACAGTAAGCAGTGGGTAAGTATTTATGGGTTTGTTCCGTTAGCGACCAAACGGGTGTCCAGTCAATCGATTGGCTTTCATCAAAAGTTTGGGGAATCCAATCGTGGGCGACAGTATTTTTCTCGTTCAATGCTTCCCGATTTTCATATTGGCGGGGACTGAAATGCAAACATCGGTATGGATGAATTGCTTTTTCTCCTAGTTCTGCCAAAGTTGCTTGTTTCCGGGGTTCGTCGCCTTGGAAAATCCCCGAATAGCGTTCGACTGCTTCACAGAAACCACTGGCTTTTGATTGGCGGTCGGTTTTTCCCTTACCGGAACTTTTATGGCGCAAAACGTGGCGCAGTCCTTTCAAAGAGGTGGCGCTGCCGAAACTGTGAACGGCGCTGTAGGTATGGACGAGGGGATTGTTGGGGTCGGAAACGCGGACTAGGGCGGTGACGACTCCGGTAATCGGACTAATTAAATGTTGGTGGTTTTGTACGGTTTGGTCGGGGGTGACGGAACGATGACCGCCATCGCTGGTAAAGTGTTTGGCCAGGGGACGCAGGGTAACGGGTTGAAAACCTATTTCAGTTAACAGTTGCGGATTGCCACAGGCGGAACATTGGGGACGGTGAGGCAGGGTGTGGGTTTGCAGTTCTAGGGAGATTTGGTTGAAGGTGAGAATTTTCCCTTTCAGATTGGTGGCAGTTTGCTGTTGCACAACCCATTTGGCGATTTCAGTGGTGGTGAGTTGTAGGGCGGTTTGCACAGTGGAGGGGAGTGTGGCGCGGGCGGTGGGGAGGCAACCGGAGATACCCCCCTGTCCCCCCTTAGTAAGGGGGGGAGAAGAGTTTGACCCCTCCTTAGTAAGGGAGGGAGAAGTAGGGGTTTGCCGGCTCTGATTTAGGGAGAGTTTGGCTTTCTGGTGCAAAATGGAGGTTTCTACTTCCCGATTTCCCCGCAAGCGATGGGCGAGGCATTGCCAGCAACCTGTTTCTTGAGGGATGAAAATTGGCCCTAGCCAGAGGATGTTACCAGCCGGTTTGACCAGAAGCCAAGGTTGATTGGTTTGTAGGGCTATTTGGTTGATTTTGGCTAGGTCGGGTTGTAGGTAATCGTCGGTGAGAACTGCTAACAGGGTATAGGGGGATGTAGACTGCTGGGTTTCCCAAGGTTGGGTATGAATGCCAACTGCTGTTAGGGAAGCGGCTAGGGGTTCTGGGGAGATTTCCCCAACTGCGGTGAGGGCAATTTTTGCTTGCTGTAGGGATTGGGCGGCGGTGGGGGGGTCGATGCCCAAGGCACTCCAGAAGGCGGCGATTTCTGGCGATAAGTCGGGGGCGGCTTCTGTGAGGTAGCCTTTGGCTTGTAGTCGTTGCAGTACGTGGTCTATGTATTCGGGTGGAACTTGTCCGTCAAGTTTTTCGATGATGTCTTGTAGGCTGTTTTCACCGTTGAGGAGGGGAAGGATTTGGCAGTAGAGGCTTCCTGTGAGGGCGTGGGTGGAGTTTTCTTCGAGTAGGTAAACTTGTTTGGGTTCGATGATTTCGACGCGAAAATGGGGTTTGATTTGAAGGATTTTTGTCGAGTTCATGGAATTTTATCTAGCTCGAATTTTAAAAGGATTTAAAAGGAAATGTCAAGAAAAAATCGCGGATTTTGTAACCGCTACCAACCGAAAAGTAAGCCAGCCAGAAAGTACCATTGGGGAAATAAACTCCTAGCTGGCTTAAACCTCAAAGGAGGCAACGAAAAAGGAATTAGTAACTTTACTCCACCATCAGGCGGGTGCCAGGTATCCGAAACCCCTACATAAGGGTAGTTGCCCAGCGATTCATCGGGGCGAATCACGCTCCTAGAAAGGAGAAAAAACATTTTTGAGGAAATTAACAGATGCAGCTAGAGTGGAAATCTATTCTGCGTCTTCTCCGTCATAAGAACAGACTACACAATCACCCCAGGTATTACTACACGCATATTTATCCCCCCACGACGGTAGTACAGATGAACTATCCATCTGGGAGAGAGTTTCTTCGGACAGTTCTGCCAGTTCCGCTTGCTGTTGTCCAGTAGCGAGCCGGTTAACAGGTTGTGCCTGCTGGGGCATCAAGTTTTTGTTGTCCATGATAGGATTCTCCTAATATTTGGTTGATTGGTGTCCTGTTGTCGAGACTTACTCAGTAGAGCAATTGCCTCTCATAATACTATCTATCACTTGGTTGCCCAAGCAGTTTAGCATTTTCCTTCTTCCTTCTACTTAGTTGACCAAAATCACTCTTGTTTTACAGAGGCAAACCTAACGCGACTAGCTACCCTAGTTGCAGAGCTAGCGCCGATGGTTCCATCTCCGCACGCGGTACTCACGTTGCCAGTATTATTTTTGGTCAACGTTTGCTGATATTTGCATTATTTAGAATAATTTTTTTTAGAGTAGTAAAGTCGGATATTGTCAATTCTAGTCTTTTGCAACTCCCCTTGAGCTACACCTACCCACATGGAAGAGTAAACAGGTTGATTTTGATAAAAAGCATGGACTCTCTGTGCCGTATCATTTATTGGAAAATAACTCAACAAATCTTTTTTATCTTTCAGACAATAATATAGCACTGGCTCGGTATTATCTTTTGACAAACCAGTAAAGAATACACTTGATACTTTGAGAGGTTCTAGGACGAATGGGGGAAAGGTTTGCTGGAGAAAAGATTGGATATCTGGCTGTTGAAATTGTTTTTCGGTTAGTTCGCAATAAAGCTCAATCTCACTGCGACCATTTAAGTAGAAATCGAATCCAATCAGATGCACTGTTTGCAAGGCAATCCAGCGTTGAGCAGTAGAATCATTGCCATCAAGAGTTAAAGCCGCCTCTATTTTTTTCAAGTTTTCTGGATGGTCATTTAGCCGAATATGGATTTTCAAGCTAGAGTCAGAAATATTTGGTCGCAAATCCACTCCCGTTGTAATTCTAGTTACTTTGCTGAAGTCAAAAGATTTTCCGAGAAACTTGTGAAGTAAGTCATAGTTGAGTTGCACATCGACTCGACTTTCCACTTGACGAAAAAAGGTGAGAAATTCTGTTAGTTTTCTCTCAATCTCTTGCGAAGATAAAGCTACGAATCTTGCTGCCTGTAATTTATCCGCTTCAATTTTACAGGAGGCTTCTATTGTATCAATACCATCAGTTTTAGTAATAAAGTCTTGAAAAATATCTAGAGGATATAAAGGTTGAACATCAAATGCTTGTCGATGGGCATTGATACAATGTAGTTTTTGCTCTTGAGTTAACGGTTTCGGAAGGGTGAAGATAGGTCGAGTTGAGTCACTTGCTGATAAGATTATCATTGATTGTTAAGTTTTAATGGCTGCTATTCTATTATGATGAAAGTCTTGTTAGGTTTTAACTAGCATCATGAATAAATGCCCAGGAAACGCCGTAATTTAACAACTGGATATTTTTAAGATCGCCATTCGTTGCAATAGCGAGTTTAACTTAGCAAGGCGCGAGTGTTGTTAATTTGTTTCTTTATACAGTTAAAAAGGCATTGGATAAATACAAATTCAAACTCTACGTCCTTTGTATCATGTCCGATCGCATTCATTATCTGAGCGAACCTCCCCAACCCGATGATTTACCCAAAATTATGCACTTTCTCAATTGGTAAACTGCTATTTTTGAGGTTGAGGTAAGTGATAGAATTGGGGAGATGGGAGATTACTCGGCCTCGTCGAAGGAACACAACGGCCCCAAATTAAAGGTTGACCAATAATCACCACTAGAAACTGAACAATTACAACTCCCAAATTGACCCTGGGGTATCACTCCTGCATTGATGCTGCCTCCCGATGAGTCCTCTTGTTGCCAAAGAGCTTCTTCCGACAATTCTGCAAGCACATCCGGCAATTGTCCAGTAGTGATGCGCTCAATGGGTTGAGCTTGCTGGGGCATCAAGTTTTTCTTTTCCATTTGAGTTTTCTCCTTTGCTGCTTTTTGTGATTTTCTTCTTCTGTTGTGGAAGAAGCTGGTTGTGTGTCGCTTGTAGAAAGAGCGATCGCTAAAGCTTTTTTTGGGGGAGGGAGGCGATTGGGATTTATGGGCGATCGCACGCTGCGTGACTGCACCTACCGCAGCCCTGGAAGCTATTGCAAACTCTTGGGAATGAACTTTAAAGGAAATGTAACTACAAACAATACTTTTGTCAAGAATTTTCCTAATAAATAGGACGCAATTTTTTAGGAAAAGTAGGAATTGTCAAGGATTTTCTTTAAGTTTTATGAAAAAGCAGGAGAGCGATCGCCTTTCATGGTATTGTCTATAACTTGAAATTGCCCAAGCATTTTTTAAATGAATGCCCAAGCTCAAACAAATCCCAGAAATACAACAACTATGGGAAAGAACTAAGGGCGACTCTACCATTTGCATTGCCGTCCTCGATGGGGTAGTTGACCAAAATCACCCTTGTTTTACAGGGGCATCTTTAACGCGACTGCCTACCCTAGTTGCAGGGGAAGCTAGCACCAATGGTTCCATGTCCGCACACGGTACTCACGTTGCCAGTATTATTTTTGGTCAACTCGGTTCTCCCGTGCAGGGCATTGCGCCAAAATGTCGCGGTTTAATCGTTCCCGTATTTGCAGATGAACGACTGAAGCTATCGCAACTCGACTTATCTCGCGCCATTGAACAAGCCATAAATGCTGGGGCGCACATCATTAATATAAGTGGTGGACAACTCACCGACTTTGGGGAAGCCGAAGGTTGGCTGGAAAAAGCTGTGCGTCTGTGCAATGAACGTAACGTTTTAATAGTTGCCGCCGCCGGAAATGATGGTTGCGAATGCTTGCACGTTCCCGCCGCTATGCCAACTGTGCTAGCAGTCGGCGCAATGGACGAGTCGGGAAAACCCATCGACTTTAGTAACTGGGGAGAAACTTACCAAAGCCAAGGCATCCTCGCTCCCGGAGAAAACATTTTAGGAGCCAAACCAGGAGGTGGTACAATCCCACTCAGTGGCACCAGCTTTGCTACTCCCATCGTCAGCGGAGTTGCCGCTTTACTTCTGAGTCTGCAATTGCAACGGGGAGAAAAACCCAATCCCCAAAAAGTCAGGACAGCCTTACTAGAGACTGCCATACCCTGTTCGCCAACTGATACCATCGATACCGATCGTTGTTTAGTTGGCAAATTAAATATTGCTGGTGCTTTGCAATACCTGATAGGAGAAACCGTGTCAGAAGAATTAGAAACAGTTGCCGCCTCTGGTTGTGGCTGTGGCAGCCCCCAAACCAGTGATGCCCTACCTAATAGCCAAATCCCAGAAGAAGTTTTGATAACCGAACCTGCTGAAGTTGTTGCTGCAACTCCCGCACCCGTACCTACTTCTAATCTACCCGCATTTACTAATTCATCTACTCCCAGACAGATTGCCATGTCAAATCGCGCCTCTAATTACGTTACTGCCAGCCAAGCACCCAGCGAACTCGCCGATGCCAACTTGGTTTATGCTTTGGGAACCCTCGGTTATGACTTCGGTACAGAAGCAAGGCGCGACTCCTTTAAGCAACTGATGCCAGGAGCTACAATAGACAACACCGTGATTCCCGCGAACCCCTACGATGCGCGGCAGATGGTGGATTATTTAGCAGACACTCTTTCGGAAGCTAAAGCTTTAATTTGGACGCTCAACCTAGAATTGACCCCAATTTATGCTATCGAACCAGTAGGCGGTTTTGCTAGAGATGCCTATGCAGTATTGCAACAACTACTCGCAGGACAAATCTACCCAGAAGATAACGCAGAATACGTCGAACGAGTCAGCATCCCTGGCGTTTTATCTGGGCGCAGCATCAAGCTATTTTCCGGGCAAGTCGTTCCCGTAATTGAACTTTACAACATTCGCGGACTCTACGGCTGGAAAGTTAACAACTTAGTCAATGCGGCTATAAATACTGTACGAGCTACAGCCACAGACGCGCAAGAGGAGGCCATCCGTCGCACTCTCAGCAGCTTCCTCAACCGGATTTATTATGACTTACGCAATTTGGGCACCACTTCCCAAGATAGGGCGCTGAATTTTGCCGCTACTAATGCTTTCCAAGCGGCGACAACCTTTGCCCAAGCAGTGGCAGAGGGAATGGAATTAGATAGTATTACAGTAGATAAAAGTCCCTTCTCTCGTCCTGATAGCGATTGTTGGGATGTGAAACTAAAATTTTTCGATCCAGAAAATAGCCGCCGTGCTAAGAGGGTATACCGCTTTACTATAGATGTAAGCGATATTATTCCTGTTACCTTGGGCGATGTCCGTTCTTGGTCTACACCTTATTAATGCTTCTTTTTAAGTAGGTTGGGTTGTGCTGGGCTTCACCCAAGATCGAGTTTCAATAAGTATTTAGTTTTACTTGTTTGCACCCAACCTACGGACTTCCATTCTGACTAACTTACAGAGGAAAAAATGAGATTACCCAACCTTTCCCCCCCTGTGAAAAGACCTGATATTATCCATCCTCATCAAGCAGTAGATGTCATTCACGGAACAGTAGAAGATTTAGTCCGCATTCGCATGGATTTATTGTACGGAGCAAACTTTAACGACCCCGCCGCATTTGCCCACAGAAGTTATCAACAAGTTAAGTCTTCCAGTGGATGTAGGTGTCTGTAATGTTCTGCATCAGCAGTATATAGTTAACAGCAAGTGGAGAATTACGCACTATGGCTAAAAATTCCGAGAAAAACCAGCCAAAAGAAGCAGCTACAGAGGGGCAGGAATCTCAAGCAAAAAATGCCTCAGAAGCAGCCAATAAACTTGAAGAAGCCAAACAACATTTGTTAGCCACCGGACTTAAAAATAATGGCTTTTGGTGGGAGGAAATGCTCAAAAATCAAACAGCTTCAGAAAAAGAACCGAAACCATTCCGCCGGGGTCGGATTTCGTCTTAGCGAATAAGTGAGATTTTTCAGAAAGTTAAAAAAGACTTATTTAGAGAACAAAAAATCATGGCTGCAATCACTCGCCCTGAAAAAGAGGCTACCCTCGTCGATTTAGTAATTGTCATTGACACTAGCCCCTCAATGAAAGACAAAATCGACATTCTTAACCACGCCACAGAATCTGCTATCAAAAAAGCTAGTTTAAGCTGTCCGTGCGATTTACGAATTGAGTGGTTCGGTATTGAGGGAACTTGGGAAAATACCAATTTCCAGCAGACTTTGCGAGAATATCTGATTAATAATTGCGGAGTCGCTGAAACAGAAATACGAGGTCGTAAGCGCGGCGAGGTTCCCGCAAACGGCGCACAAGAGGACGGGGCTAGAGCTATTGAAGATATTTCCACTTACTTTAATTGGCGAGATGGTGCATCCCGTGCCATTTTTTATTTAGGTGACGAAGCTTTAGAAGGTGGTGGCGACAGTACCGAACAAGAGGATATTGAAGCAGCTAACCGCGCCATTGAAAAAGCCAGAAATGCTGGAGTTGTCGTTCATACTTATTTCGGAACATCTAAAAGCCAAGGACAAGATAAAACGGCGGCTGAGTACGTCCGCCTAGCACAAGAGACGGGCGGACATGGTTTTAGAAATCAAAATGCTATTGGTGGTTTTGCTGAGATTCTGAAAACGGTTATTTGCTCGACTAGAAATAGAGATACTACCCCTCAACTCGTTCCCGTTATCCCTGTTTACTTCGTGCAAGCGCAGCATTTAGTTGGTTTTTCAGCAACTAGCACCTCGTCAAGCACGAGTTCTACTACTCAAAACAAGTCGGTGGACTTGGTGATAGTCATCGATACCAGCGTTTCAATGAAAGACGAAGCTGAAGGCCTGAGCAATTCGGCAGAAGCGGCTATAAAAAAGGCTAGTTCAAGCTGTCCGAGCGATTTGCGAGTTGAGTGGTTTGGGCTGGAAGGAACTTGGAAAAATACCAATTTCCAGCAAACTTTGCGGGCATATCTAATTAATAGTTGCGGAGTTGCTGAAACAGAAATAAGAGGTCGCAAGCGCGGAGAAATTCCTGGTGGCGGAGCGCAAGAGGATGGAGCTAGGGCAATTGAGGATATCTCGACACACTTTAATTGGCGAGATGGTGCATCCCGTGCGATCTTTTATTTAAGTGATGAAGCTCTTGAAGGTGGTGACGATACCGAACAAGAGGATATCGAGGCAGCTAATCGCGCTATTGAAAAGGCTAAAAGTGCCGGGGCGATCGTTCATACTTATTTTGGAACGTCTAAAAGCAAGGGACGAGATAAAACGGCGGCTGAGTTCGCCCGTGTAGCACAAGAGACGGGTGGACAGGCTTTTACTGACAAAGATGCTTTGGGAGGATTTGCGGACATCCTTACCCAAATTATTTGTGTTTCTAGCGAAGCGAAAGTAGAGGAAACACAGCAGTTAATTCCTGTCGTGCCATTATATTTCGCTGCGGTCGTTGGCGGGGCGCTTGTATCTCAATCAACGCAGATGACAACGGTTCAACCCACAAATTCAACTGCTTCAGTAGCTAATACTGGGGGATTATTTTCTTTGAATCCAGCTAATTTAGTGGCTGCGCCCCAAAGTAGTATCTCAACGACAGCAGTAAATATGCCAATCTACATGATGGCAGTCCAACCGACGAATAGGGAAAGCGATCGCGCTACTTAACTGTAGCGACCTGCTTCAAATAAAAATTACTTATCACCCTCGGCCTAGAGATTTCAGGGGGAGTCAAAATCTGAGTACGCCCGTTATAGCAACCGCCACAACGCTTAGGAAAGGATAGATCGCCTACACCCTTTCTATTATTGCATTTTCCTCCTGCCCCCTGTCTCAAGCCGAACAGCCTCCTGCTATACCTTGAACTTTCACAGGCTTTGCCTCCAAAATGAAAGCCCCCCTATTATGAGACAAAAGATTGCAATCGCTGAATTAATTGTGGGGTCTGGAGTACCCCCTCAATCCGATCTACTTGTTGACCATTTTTAAACAGTACCAGCGTTGGTAAAGCGTGAATATGATACTCCGATGCTAAATCCTCGTATTTATCCGAGTCGATTTTGACAATCTGGAGGCGATCCTTCATTTGAGCATTAACCTCTTCCAGAATTGAGGCCATGATCTTGCAAGGGCCGCACCAAGTAGCATAAAAATCGACGAGTACAGGCAACTCAGAGCCTGATATTAACTCATCAAAACTGTTGAACTCCTTCTTTATTGCCATAGGAAAAAACAAATTTTTTGTGGTTATGGCTTATTTTAATGCAAAATTCTTAGAGCTGACATTGTGAGGAATTTTTATGGAAGTATTGCCAGAGTCGCTACAACGCTTGCGGGGTCAAGTGGCGATCGTTACGGGTGCATCGCGGGGAATTGGTCGGGCGATCGCCTTATCCTTAGCAGCAGAGGGTGCTAATGTGGCGGTAAACTACGCGAGATCTAATAGTGCTGCTGATGAGGTAGTGGCGGAAATTGTTGCTGCTGGGGGGGATGCGATCGCACTTTTAGCCGATGTATCCAAAGTTGACCAAGTAGACGCACTCACCAATAGCGTCATGGAAAAATGGGGTCGCATTGATATTTTAGTTAACAATGCTGGGATTACCCGCGATACTTTGTTACTGCGAATGAAACTGGAAGATTGGCAAGCAGTAATTGATTTGAATTTGACAGGCGTATTTTTGTGTACGAAAGCAGCTAGTAAAATTATGCTGAAGCAACGTAGCGGCCGAATTATTAATATTGCTTCAGTTGCCGGTCAAATGGGAAATCCCGGACAAGCTAATTATAGTGCTGCAAAAGCGGGAACAATTGGGTTTACTAAAACCATTGCCAAAGAGTTAGCAAGTCGGGGTATTACTGTAAATGCAGTTGCACCGGGATTTATTACCACAGATATGACAAAAGATATCAAATCTGATGACATTTTGAAATATATTCCTCTAGGTCGGTATGGTCTACCGGAGGAAGTTGCAGGGATGGTAAAGTTTTTGGCTGCTGATGCTGCTGCTGCTTACATTACGGGGCAAGTTTTTAATGTGGATGGGGGAATGGTGATGGCATAAAGATAGGATGACTTGACAGACTTTGAGTCTATCCAGAGTTATACCAATTCTGAAAAGTTGTGTAGCGCCGCCAACAAGCGCGGTGACTTTACCGCGTTTGTTGGTGGCGTTACGTAATTTTGGCCAAACTATTACCGATCGCGGCTTTTTCATTCTCAGGTTCAATTTTCAATCTTTGTATTTCCGAAGCCTCTGGCAGTAAGCTTTCACAGGAGTTTTTAATAATTTCTGCTCTCTGATTCTGTCACTATATATATGATATGCAACTTACTTGTAATTGTTGAGCTTTTCTGTTTTCATCCTTGTTTAATTTAATTTTTGTGAATATTAAATTTAAGACATACTCTTGAAGGTTATGTGGTACATTCCCGTCTCTAAGCATTTTCGTGGTTCTTCCAGAGCGATCGCATCTCAATTTCTGCGACCGAAACGCCTCGCGATCTTTGAAGCTTGCTTAATTGGTTTAGTCTGCGGTTTAGCAGGCGTGTTACTAAAACTTGGGGTAGGATGGCTCGGAAGTTGGCGAGTTTCCGCCTCTTTAGCCATTCCTCCTTGGTTGCTACTACCAACTGTCGGCTTGATGGGAGGACTGTTAACTGGTTTACTGGTAGAGCGTTTAGCACCAGAAGCCGCTGGTAGCGGCATTCCTCACGTTAAATCTGCTCTGGCTGGTGTCGGTTTACCTCTAAATTTGCGCGTCGCGATCGCTAAACTCATCGGCACAATTTTAGCCGTCGGTTCTGGCTTAACCTTGGGAAGACAAGGCCCCACAGTGCAAATCGGAGCATCTTTGGCTGCTGGGATTAGTAATTGGATTCCCACTTCCCCAGAATACCGCCGTCAATTAATCGCTTGCGGTGCTGCGGCGGGACTTGCGGCTGGTTTCAACACGCCGATCGCGGGTGTACTATTTGTAGTTGAAGAACTGCTCCACGATGTCTCAGGCCTCACTTTAGGTACTGCAATTATCTCTTCTTTTATTGGGGCCGTTGTCTCAGAATTATTAGCCGGTAACAGCCTTAACTTAAATGTCCAGACTTACCAAAGCAGTTTTGTCGCTCAGGAAATCCCTTTTTATATATTGTTAGGAGTTTTAGCCGGAGTTTTTGGGGCTTTATTTACTAAAAGTATATTCGCAGTTTTAATATTTAACAAGCGATCGCTCCATTTCGGGTTTCCCTTACGAGTCGCTCTAGCTGGCTTAATTTGCGGTTTGACAGTAGCCGTACTCCCTGAAAACTTTCGCAACAACACGGGTTTGCGAGAATTTATTCTCACTGGGGAAGCCAGCATTCAAACCAGTTTCACCGCTTTTGTCGCTCAATTCGCCCTCACAAGTATCGCCGCCGGATCGGGAGCTCCCGGAGGATTATTCGCACCTTCCCTGGTTCTCGGTTCAGCCTTGGGTTACATTGTGGGAATTTGGCAGGAAAATTTTCTGGATTTAGGAATAGCTACAACCTATGCTCTAACTGGAATGGGGGCATTTTTTTGTGCTGTCACCAGAGCGCCGATCACGGCAGTAGTGATCGTATTTGAGATTACTACTGATTTTAAACTGGTATTACCTTTAATGATCTGCTGTGCGATCGCCTACTTAGTTGCGGAAAAAATAGATAGTGACTCCTTGTACGACCATCTTTTAGACCTTAGCGGCATTAACCTCAAAAAGGAAAAGCCTGTCAATGATGCTTTAAGCAGCCTCCATGCAGCTAATGTCATGCAGCGCCGAGTCGAAACTCTATCCAGCCTGATGACTCTAGATGAAGCAATCCAAGCATTTTCGCGATCGCACCACCGAGGATTCCCAGTCGTTGATGCTGGCAAACTGGTAGGAATTTTGACTCAGACAGATTTAGCTCAAGCCAACAGCCGCCAGCTACCGGGAGATACGCTGCTCAGTGAGATCATGACAGTGCAGCCAATTACAGTAGAGCCGCGCGATACTTTAAGTGAGATTCTCTGCCTACTCAACCGATATCATCTCAGTCGTTTGCCAGTCACCGAAGGCCGCCACTTAGTAGGAATTATCACCCGCAGTGACATTATCCGCGCAGAATCTGACCATTTGACAGGCGAAGCAGGTCAGATGGGGCCACATCCAGAGCCTTCTTACGTTGTATATCAAACCAAGGCTCCGCAAGTAGGAAGTGGCCGACTGCTGGTACCCCTGAGCAATCCGCAAACAGCTCCAGCTTTGCTACGAGTAGCGGCCGCGATCGCGCGCGATCGCAATTGCGAGCTAGAATGCCTGCAAGTGATCCTAGTACCCCGCAATACCCCTCCCTCAGAAGCTTTAGTACGAACAACAAGAAGCCGCCGACTGCTACAACAAGCTGAGCGAATTGCTCGTAATTGGGGCGTACCTGTACACACGCAAATACGAGTAGCTCACGATGTCGCTCACGCAATTTTAGAAACAATTAAGGAGCGACACATCGATCTAATTTTGATGGGTTGGCAAGGTGAAATCTCTGCTTCTGGTAGAATTTTTGGCAACGTTGTCGATACTGTAATTCGCCAAGCTGGTTGCGAAGTAGTTTTGGTGAAATGGAGTGAAAAACTATTAGTAAAAAATTACAAACTATCTAAAAATAATATTGAAAATCCTACAGAAAATCTACCCTTTTTGTCAGAGAATGCTGTTTCTAAAGATAACATAAATGTCGAATGTCCAATTCCTGATGGTTCTTGTCCGCGACCTAATACTCAATGTCCTATCCCAGATTCCGACATCAGAATGCAGGAATTAGGACTGCATACCCTCATGGGTTTACATCGTTGGTTAGTGCCAATTCGCGGGGATTATAAGCAAGCTGCGGCGGTGAGGTTATTACCAGCTTTAGTTGCTCTAAGTGCTGTTCCAGAAATTAGTTTATGTCAAGTTCATCAATCTTCTAGTGCTGAACCCGATACCAGTGATTTGAATGAAGCAGCTAAGTTTCTCAAGCGGCGGTTGAGTTGTCCAGTTATAGTAACTCCCGTTTGTGGTAAGTCTGTTTCTGATACTTTAATCGATCTAGCTCAGAAAAATAAGTGCGATGTAATTGTTTTGGGAGCAAGTCGGGAAGGATTATTAAAACAAGTGATGCACGGCAATATTCCTGAAGCAGTAGCTCGCGGCTGCAACTGTACTGTAATCTTAGTAAGATCTGTAACTTGAAAATTGGTAATTGGTAATTGGCTAATAGAGGAGATAGTCAAAATTCATATTTGCTTACCCAACCTAGCGAAGAGCGATCGCCCTCACTCCCTCAACAACTCAGTACAGCACCCATTCCCCATCCGAGACTGACTAAGGCATAATAGATCAAAGCTAGATCCTCAACTTTGAGCAAAATCAGCCGTAAATCAGCCCTAAGTTTTATTAATCCTTGACTGGTATCATTATGGTAATATCTCAGACCAACCACCAATTTACAAGCTTCAACGATTTTGAGGTATCCGCCGTGAGCCCCAGCAACGTCGTACCAATGGTACTCGAACAGTCGGGGATGGGAGAGCGGGCCTTTGACATATATTCCCGCCTCCTGCGGGAACGGATCGTCTTTCTAGGAACCCCCGTTGACGATCAAGTAGCTGACTCCATCGTGGCTCAGTTATTGTTCCTAGATGCCGAAGACCCCGAAAAAGATATCCAACTGTACATCAACTCCCCCGGCGGTTCCGTCACAGCAGGTATGGCAATTTATGACACCATGCAGCAAGTCCGCCCCGATGTAGTCACAATTTGTTACGGCTTAGCTGCTAGTATGGGGGCATTCCTCATGGCTGCTGGGGCGGCTGGTAAGCGGATGTCTCTGCCCAGTTCCAGAATCATGATCCACCAACCTTTAGGTGGTGCTCAAGGCCAAGCTGTAGATATTGAGATTCAAGCCAAAGAAATCCTATATCATAAGCGTAAGCTGAATGAATTGCTGGCGCACCACACGGGGCAACCCCTGGAGAGAATTGAGGCCGATACTGAGCGCGACTTTTTCATGTCAGCGGCTGAAGCTAAAGATTATGGCTTAGTCGATCAGGTGATCCTTAAGCAAAATCTTCCGGCACCAGGAGAAAATGTCACTCCAATGAAATAAGAGGCAGTTATGTCTAAATACGACTCCCATCTAAAATGTTCTTTTTGTGGCAAGTCTCAAGAGCAAGTTCGCAAGTTAATAGCTGGGCCCGGAGTCTATATCTGCGATGAATGCGTGGATTTGTGCAATGAAATTTTGGATGAGGAGTTGTTTGATGCTGGCGCGGTAGGGCCACAAACGCCCCCGCGCCCGGAACCTGCGCCAGTCAAACGCCGCGTTACTGCTGGTAAGACTTTGGGGCTGGGTCAAATTCCTAAGCCGAGAGAGATTAAGAATTTTCTAGACGAGCACGTTATCGGTCAGGATGAGGCGAAAAAAGTCCTCTCAGTGGCGGTTTACAACCATTACAAGCGCCTGAGTTTCGTTCCGGTGAAGGGCAGTACCAAGCCGCCTACGGACGAGGTAGAATTGCAAAAATCAAATATTCTGCTGATTGGCCCTACGGGTTGTGGGAAGACGCTACTGGCTCAAACTTTGGCAGAGATGTTGGATGTTCCCTTTGCTGTGGCTGATGCGACGACGCTAACGGAAGCTGGCTATGTTGGGGAAGATGTAGAAAATATCTTGCTCAGACTGCTGCAAGTGGCAGATTTAGATGTGGAAGAAGCCCAGCGGGGAATTATCTACATTGATGAGATTGACAAGATTGCCCGTAAGAGTGAAAATCCTTCGATTACGCGGGACGTATCGGGGGAAGGCGTACAGCAGGCTTTGTTGAAGATGTTGGAAGGGACGATCGCGAATGTACCTCCTCAAGGTGGGCGCAAACACCCTTACCAAGATTGCATTCAGATTGATACCAGTAATATTTTGTTTATTTGCGGCGGGGCTTTTGTCGGTTTAGATAAGGTGATTGAGCAGAGAACGGGCAAAAAGTCAATGGGTTTTGTCCAGCCTGGGGATTTGCTACCGAAAGAAAAGCGGACGGCGGACGTGCTTAAGCAATTGGAACCAGACGATTTGGTAAAATTCGGGATGATTCCAGAGTTTATTGGTAGGATACCGATGCTGGCGGTGGTGGAACCGCTGAATGAAGAAACCTTGATGGCGATTTTGACGGAGCCCAAAAATGCGCTGGTGAAGCAGTATCAAAAGCTGCTGAAGATGGATAATGTACAGTTAGATTTCAAGTCAGAGGCAATTCGGGCGATCGCGCAGGAAGCTTATCGGCGTAAAACTGGTGCGCGGGCACTGCGGGGAATTGTGGAAGAATTAATGTTAGATGTAATGTACGAGTTACCTTCTCGTAAGGATGTTTCCCGTTGCACGATTACGAAGGAAATGGTAGAAAAACGCTCTACGGCTGAGCTTTTAGTGTTGCCATCTTCGCTACCTAAACCGGAATCTGCATAGGAATGTTAACGGTTAACTGTTAAGGGTTAACTGTTAACTGTATTTAGCTTGTCAGTGTCAAAATTGAGGAAAATCAAATGACACAAGAATTAATCGATCTGAGAACTAGCATATTGGAAGGACGTTATACGGATGCTTTAGGAATTGTCGATGAATTAGAAGGAATGAGTAAACAGGCAATTCTCAGACAAATTCAATCTTTTTTAAATATTTTGTTAATTCACTTGATTAAAAATCAGGTTGAACAGCGATTAACTGGTTCTTGGGCAAGTTCAATTCGCAATGCAATTAGAGAAATTAAAAAGGCCAATATTAAAGATAATAAAACCTCTTATTATGTTAATGCCGATGAGTGGGCAAATTTGATAGAGGAAGAGGTAATTGAGGATGCGATCGCGGATGCTGCGGAGGAAATATTTAACGGTACTTATAATCAATTTGAACTTGCAGAAATGGTAGATATAAATCAGATTATCCAGATTGCTGTGATGTTATTGAATTTGACTTATGTGCATTCCGCCAAAGATTTACCCGCAGTGTTAGCCGAACATTTAAGTCAGTTACCTGGTGGAGAAGATTGGATAAATCGGCGAAAATAAGTGTCTTTAGACCCGGCGATTGAAATCGCGGCTACACAGACAAAACCCGCCTGCGCGGGTTAATCAAGAAAAAGGTGAGTTTGGAGTCAGTTCCCAAGTAGGATTAATTGATGTTTGACTATGGTGAATTGCCTGGTTTCTAATGTAGTTAGCTACATTGTCAATGGCATCATAACTAACAGTAAATGCTCCGTAACTACCTTGCCATTTAAAAAATTTACCAGGATTGATTTCGTGGGTGATTAAATGGGATAAACTTCCTTTGATTTGCTTGATCGTCTCAGATACCGCTAGAGTAGGCGGAAATCCTATTAAGAGATGCACATGATCTTGAATACCGCCAACAGCAATCACTGTACACCCTAGCTGATTACATTCTCCAATAATAGCGGCATAGATGAATTCTTGAATATCAGGAGTAATCAAAGGCAACCTATCCCAAGTTGCCCAAACAAAATGAAGATACAATTGTGTAAAATTTGCTCTCATTCCTCTTAAAAGATATAAAAATTTAACGCTCTTCTTCAACCCGCGAAGGCGGGTTTTGTTTGTGTAGCCGCGATTTCAATCGCCGGGGGATGTAATCATCGAGGATGTAATCATCGGGGATGTAATCATCTGTAATCATCGAGGATGAATCCAAATCAGGAATGCAGGAACGCAGGCGATTGAAATCGCGCCTACACAAACAAAGTCCGCCTTCGCGGACTAAAGAATAGACATCTATTAAGTCGTGTACTCAGCGTTAATCTTCACATAGTCATAACTCAAATCACAGCCCCAAGCCTTCCCGCTACCATTTCCATTACCAACACTCACCTGAATTAAAACAGTATCTCCCTTCAAATATTCACCCGCCGCCGCTGCTTTCATATAATTACTCGCAGCAACCCGATCGAATGGCAAAGGTTGACCATTTTCCATCATCAAAAAATCGCCTAATTGAATCCGCAAATTTTCCTGATCGAAGGGTACACCCGCACGTCCCGCCGCCGCCGCAATCCTTCCCCAATTTGGATCGCGACCAAAAATTGCTGATTTTACTAAAGAAGAACCGACTATTGTTTTGGCAATTTTACTGGCAGATGCTTCATCAGGTGCGCCACTAACTTGTACTTCAATTAAACAAGTTGCACCTTCCCCATCACGGGCAATTGACTTAGCTAAATATATACAAACCTCTGTCAACATTGCCTCTAATTTTTCCGCATCTGGCCCCATTTCCGTAATCGCAGGTGTGCGAGACTGGCCATTCGCTAAAGCAATTAAAGAATCATTGGTACTTGTATCACCATCAACAGTAATTTGATTGAAACTCCGATCGGCGGCCCGACTTAACATTTCTTGCCATAAATGCGGCGATACCGCTGCGTCGCAAGTAACAAATGCTAGCAAAGTTGCCATATTTGGGTGAATCATTCCCGAACCTTTGCAGATTCCGCCGATGCGAACTGGGCGATCGCCAAATAAAGTTTCTAAAGCAATGGTTTTCGGTACTAAATCTGTCGTACAAATCGCCTTAGCCGCCGCGTCTGAACCCGTTTCAGAAGCCGCAGCTACCAATTGCGGAATCGCAGCTTTCAACGGTTCCATCTTAATGCGCTGTCCAATTACTCCAGTAGAAGCGATCAGAATTAAGTCTGGGGAAATATTCAGTGCTCCCGCCAAAACCTGAGCACTTTCGATCGCATCGGCCCAGCCTTGTTCGCCAGTAGCAGCGTTAGCTTGACCCGCATTGCACAAAATCGCTTTCGCACTGGGTTTATCTTGCAACCGCCCTCGGCAATAGTCCACACAAGCTGCTCGCACGACAGAGGTAGTGAAAACGCCCGCTGCGATCGCATCCACTTCTGACAAAATTAAAGTTAAATCCGGTGCTCCCGAAGGCTTCAACCCCGCCACAATACCCGCTGCTTTATACCCTCTCGGAGCCGTTACCCCGCCGCTAATTACTTGCCAGTCCGACATAATTACCTCGCTACATCCGCAATCTGCTGAGAGCGGATTATATCATCAATATAATATGGCAGTCGCGGCTTCCTCTGTTACAGAATTAATCTGGGGAGGAAGTCGCGACTTTTTTGTAAATTGCATTTTTATGGGCGAAGAATTTATTTGCGATCGCCAGTTATCCGAGTAGAATCCAAGCCAACTTCCTCAGAGGTACGGGAAAGTAGAGATTGTTGACGATTCTTGACTTGGTGTTGGTGACGATTCATTAAAGCCCGTGCTTGATTTTCAGTAGACATGATTGGTTGCTCCCAATTTAATAATTAAGGTAAATAACGTGAGGGGGTGTAAGTGCGAGGCGATTATTTGCGAGGCGATTATTTGCGATCGCGAACCACTTGGGTTGTATCCGCGCTAACTTCCTCAGTATGAATAATGTGCGTTGGATCTGCGCCAACTTCCTCAGCGCTGCGAGCAAGTATGGTGTCTTGGCGATTTTTGACTTGGTGTTGATGGCGGTTCATCAGAGTCCGTGCTTGGTCTTCAGTAGACATAATTTAGATTCTCCCGATTCAGTAGTTAAGGTAAATAACGTGAGGGGGTGTAAATACGATGTGATTATTTGCGATCGCCAGTCATGCGAGTAGCATCCAAACCAACTTCCTCAGCAGTACGGGAAAGTAAAGATTGTTGGCGATTCTTGACTTGGTGTTGATGACGATTCATTAAAGCCCGTGCTTGATTTTCAGTAGACATGATTGGTTTCTCCCTATTTAATAATTAAGGTAAATAACGTGAGGGGGTGTAAGTAAGAGGCGATTATTTGCGATCGCCAGTCATGCGAGTAGCATCCAAACCAACTTCCTCAGCAGTACGGGAAAGTAAAGATTGTTGGCGATTCTTGACTTGGTGTTGGTGACGGTTCATTAAAGCCCGTGCTTGATTTTCAGTAGACATGATTGGTTTCTCCAAATTTTTGTAAAATTGCGTGGGCAAAGGAGGAAAATGAGCTTTTTTAGCTCATTGTTGCATTGCTGCGGTCATAACTAGCTTGGAAGCTCGATTGTGGCTTACCTTGAATGTGCCCCCGGTAGGTAGTATCTTCAAGGCCTACTTCGGCGGCGGTACGCGAGAGCAGAGATTGCTGTCGGTTCTTAACTAAATGGTGGTGACGCATCATCAGAGCGCGAGCTTGATCTTCGGTAGACATATCTGGTTCCTCTCTATTGCTTGAGTAATGTTTAACTTTTTTTCCTTTCTTTTATGACTATAACAGACAATTCTGTATTCAAATTTACAAAATCGCTTTTTTTACAAAAATTTACATATCGCAACCGCTTTCGTCGGTTAGGGACTAGGGAAAACGAGGGACTACGATGCTCTGATGCTCAGGAAAGAAGAGGAAGAAGGGAATGGAATTAAGGGTTTGAGGAAACTAAAATGTCCTAACCACCTTGGCGGTTGCTATAACTCAATATTGACAGCAGAATGGCGATTTCGAGTCTTGATTAAGTCCCCAGAGTGTCTTTGTATACTTGGGGAATCAACAGCACGCTCGATAAACTCACAACTACACCGATGATTAACGTGAGTGTATATCCGATCGCATCAGCCACCATTCCACCCAGAATTGTGGTAGCAACTACACCCACAAACGCAACTGAAATTTGAGTCGTATAATCAGTACCTGCCGTAGTAGGATTGCTGCGATCCATCATGGCGGTCAAGAGGGCGGTGTATGCCATACTTTGAGCAGCGCTGACGAGAATGCACACCGCGTACAGGATAGACGGACTCGCAACACCAGCAGCAGGTAAGATATACAACAGCGTAGCAACATTGGCGATCGCACCAAAAGCGATCAGCGATCGCTTACGCCCCCACTGTGGGATCAGCACTCCTGCCATCAACGCAGCGATAATTCTAGAAACGTAGCTGACTACACCTAGTAACCAACCAATATCAGATAAAGATAAGTCGCGATCGACCAACAGGGGACGAATTAACGTAACCGAAATATTTTCGCTAATCATATACAGCAACACTACCAGTAGCCATAACCCCATGTTTGGACGAGAAAAGAAGCGAATAAACGGCTGAAGGTAGGATTCGATCGCGGGAGATTTGGCGACTGAAATTAGATGTTCTTGATGAAACAGAATCGGGACTAAACATAGCAGCAAGGCGATCGCCATTGTCAGCAGGGTAGTCCGAAATCCGACTTTTTCCAGTAAAATTAGGGCTGCACCACCACCAATAATAGCTCCCAAAAAATTGCCACTAGCTTGAATCGCGTTGCCAATACCACGCTCTTGAGGTAGAAGTATGTTAACCGCTAAAGCATCCGTAGCAATATCTTGGCTCGAAGAAAATAAGAAGGCTAAAAACATACAGACAAGTAATTCGGTGATGTTTGTCTGCACATTCAGAGAAGCTGTCACCAGCAGCGTGACAATCGACAAACTTTGTAAACTAATAATCCAACCCCGATAATGTCCTAACCCAGGTAGACGATAACGATCGACCAGCGGCGACCAAAGAAATTTTAAGGCAGACGGAACGATCAGGAAACCTAAAAAACCGATCGCTCCCAGTGACATATTCTGTTGTCGCATCAACACCGGAACAGTCTGGATAAAAAACGTGGTTGGAATGTACTGGGAGATATAAAGACTGGCAAGCAGAATTAGTTTCTTTTTCATAAAAATAGCCAGTTTCCCTAAAAATTAGCCCGAACTTGAAATCCATAGGTAACTGGTTCACCAAATCCTGCTGTTACATTGGGCGGTGGGAATTGAAATCCAGAAGTAATGTAGCGAGTGTCAAATAAGTTATTGGCAAAGACATAAATGCCATAATCCCGCCATTCATAACCTAGACGCAAATTGACGATCGCGAACGGGTCTTGCTTCACCTGATTAGCATCATCAAAATAGGTTGTACCATAGCCCCGCAATTCGGCACGGGCAAAAAGTCCGTCGGGACTACGATACTGCAACGCTAAGTTGTAAGTAATATCTGGTGCAAAGGGAACGCGATTGTTGCTGAAGTCACTTCCTAGCAGGGGATTTCTGTACCTTGTGAATTGGCTATTTACGTAACCAATTCCAGCAGTAATATCCAATCCTCTTACCACTTTGGCGCTGAGTTCAAATTCTAGCCCAGTCGCTTTCACATCAGCACTGGCAATATTTCTAAAGAAGCCAAGTTCATCAACCAGCAACACTTGATAACCGTCAACATCATTGTGAAACACAGACAAGTTTGCGATTAAGCGATCGTTAAACCAGGAAGACTTCACTCCAACTTCGTAAGTCCAGGTCTTTTCTTCCTCATAGCGCCGGATCTCTTCCGTATCGGCGCGATAGTTGAAACCACTCGGTCGGTAGCCTTTGGCGATCGTGGCATAAGCCATCGCATTCGGGCTAAAGCGGTATTGCAGCCCAAACCGGGGAATCAATTCACTGCTACTGCCTTCTGTCTGAATACTTGGATTTAAGACCGTCACGCTGTCTGCTGCTTCAAAAATGCGACGGCGATCGAGGTCGTAATCCGATGTCTCATACCGCAACCCAACAAACAGGGTGAGGGGATCGATTGGCTTGTAGTCAATTTGACCAAACACCGCATAGGTATTGCGATCCTGTTCGGCAATTACTCGATTTTGTCCAGCCGACTCCAAGCCAAACTGGGTAGCGCCAACAGCGGTATATTCAAAGGCATCATTATCAACATTGAATGCACGAGACTCGTAATATCCACCGATTAACCACTTGAAGCGATCGGCATTTGCAGGTGACTGAAGTCGAATTTCTTGCGTCCATACCGTTGAGTTGAAGTCAATCGCCGAACGGAACAAATCAAGCGGTGGAGAGAAACTATCCCCCGACAAGACTTCTTGGTTGCTGAAGCGTCGTGCGGTAATCGAGGTGGCCCGAAAGTCAGTGCCGTTGTAGCCAACTCTTAATGCTTGAGTATTGCTGTTGAGTCGAACAAATCCATCAACCGCTTTAAAGGTTTCAAAGGGATCGTCAGCATCCTGTCGGGTAAATACCGGATCGCCGTCGTTAGTGTCATTGATGTATGTGTTGAATGAAACACTCCATTCCCGTGAGGGAGTCCATAAGAGTTGTGCTCGCCCCAATAGTTGTTCCCGTTCGCCCACTGTGCGATCGAGGGTTTCATTCTCAAAGACACCATCCCGCCCTCGATAGGCTCCTGCTAATCGAAATGCCAGTCGATCGGGAATAATGGCATTACTGTAAGAAAGTTGTGCTTCTCGGAAGTTGTAGTTACCATAACCTCCGGTGATGCGAAGCTCTGAAAAATTGGTTGGCGGACGAGAAACGATGTTGACCACCCCAGCAGGGCTACTTCTGCCATACAGCGTACTCTGGGGGCCTCGTAGCACCTCAACTCGCTCCAAGTCCAGCAATCCCAAGTCTAAAAAAGCACCGAAATCAAAAGGAACATCATCAATGTAATAACCAACGCTATCCTGACTAACTAAAAAGTTAAAGTTGTTCAGACCACGAATGCTGTAGTAACTAAAGTCAGAGCCTCCAGCATTGGTTGGGAAGAAGCTAAAGTTGGGCGTGTTGTTAGCAATTTCTTGAAGCGAATTAATTTGGGCATCTTCTAGGGTTTGTTGAGGAATTACCGTCAGGCTAAGGGGTACTTCTTGAGCAGGTTCAGGTCGTTTCTGCGCTGTCACAACGATGTCAATTTCTTCTGCTTCTGGCTGCTGTGTCAGACTCAAAATCAAACCTTGTTGGCTGGAAACTACTTTACCCACTGGTACGCCCGTGCTGCCGGTAACTATGACTCGCACGCTGTTAGGCGTGGCATTAGTCACATCGACTGAGGTAATGCCCTCGACAGGATTTTCCTGACGAAACACTTCACCCTCTGGCAACTGCAACTGTGCATTAGGAATGTCCACAATCAGGTTGTTTCCTTCAGTGGAGGTAGAACCATCAATCGCTTTGCCTTGAGCCGTTTCTATGATGACATCAATGCCATCAGCCGTTGAATTGAGTCGCACGCCCGTTATCTGAATTGGGGATTGGGAATCGGGAATGGGAGTTGAAGATTGAGACAGCCACTCTTTAACAGTGGTGGCAGGGCGATCGATTTCGTTGAGTGGGAAAATTTGGGTTATGAAAAATTCAGAATTGGAAGTATTGGGCGGCTTTAATTTTTCTTGGTTCTCTTGTATCATGTCAGCCTTGGCGGGGAAAGCTACAAAGACTGACATGGCAAAACCCAGCCGCATCCAATTGGATAACTTCTGTTGATTCACTTAAATTCCTCACACCCTTAATCGCAGACTGCACGCAGTGCAAAGCCTTTGATAAATACGTCTGTCATGCTATGTCAACTAGCTGTTGGTGTCAAACGACAAACTGTCAAACTTCTACAACGCTAGTCACGAACAAAGTTAGCTTTTTCTATACCCCTCCCTAGCATTTATGAGCGATCGCGTTGGTGTTAGTCTAGGGATGCCAAAATTTCCAGGTCTTCCGTACTTACTGTGCTAAAATATTAGGAAAATGCCAAAATAGCAAAGCTCTAATTAATTAAAAGTTAACAATTAAAAATTAAAAATTAAATCTCACAATTTTTAATTTTGCATTTTTTTTATTTTGCATTTTTGATTTTTAATTGATTAAGTTGCTCCCCCGCCCCTCTGTTCAAGAGCGGGGGAGCGGGGGCGCTCCCTATATATCTACTAAAGCGATCTATAGACCCGGTAGTTAATTTCAGGGAAAATATTATCGATCGCCTCCACCTTTTCCAACCAACCGGAGTCAACCTTACTTTCCTTTACCTCATCATAGAGTTTGTGGAAACGCATTAAATGCGATCGCGTCCGCCGTACCGCATAAGGAACCATAGTCCCCGTCCGCATAATAAACGCCCAGTCAGAAGACTGAGCTAGCAACAATTCCCGCGCCGCCTGGTTAAGAGCCCGCCACTCCAACTCATCCGCAGGTTCGCGGTTTCCCAGCTCAATCATCCGCTCAGTCGCCTTATGCAAGTGCGGGTAAATCCAAGCATTAGTATCATTGAGCCAATACTCGTGGAACCCCCGGAAACCCCAACTTGACTGAGAAGGACGACAAACTTGCTGAGTAGGGTTTCCCTGCAAATAATCCGCCAAGTGAGTCATCTCGTAAGTATGTTGGTCATACCAAGACTTACGGAACAAATAATCTAAGAACCAAGGGCCCTCATACCACCAGTGGCCAAAAAGTTCAGCATCATAAGGTGAAACAATAATCGGAGGCCGCTGCATAATCCCGTAGAGATGATCTACTTGGCGTTCCCGGTTGAAAGTAAAATTGCTAGCGTGCTCCGCCGTCTTTTCCCTCGCCCAGTAGGGGTCATAAAGGGCCTTATCACCCAAACCCAAACCCCTGCCAGTAATTTTGTGATACTTAATCCCAGTATTCTTACGTTGACCATTGGGCATTATGTAGGGCTTAATGTAATCGTATTCGGCTTCCCAGCCCAAATCTTTATAGAATTCGCGATACTCTGGTGCTCCCGGATATCCCACCTCCGAAGACCAAACCTGCTGCGACGACTCATGATCGCGTCCAAACACCGCTACCCCAGACTCAGTAAAGATCGGAGCGTAGCTACCATAGCGCGGACGAGGACGAGCGTAAAGGATACCGTGACCGTCAGTGAGGAAATAGCGCAGCCCAGCATCGGCTAACATCCGTTCCAAGCCTTCATAGTAAGCGCATTCAGGTAGCCAAATCCCTTTAGGAGGGCGACCGAAGTTTTGCTCGTAGTGTTCGCAGGCTACTTTAATTTGCGCCCACACTGCTTCGGGATACATCTTCATCAGTGGCAAATAGCCGTGAGTAGCGCCACAGGTGATAATTTCGAGATTGTTAGTGTCTTGGAACTGCTTAAAAGCTTTTACCAAGTCGCGATCGTAGCGTTCCCAGAGGTTGCGGACTTGATTAAAGCTAGTAGCGTAGTGTTCCGCCAGATAGCGAACGTGACCGTTTTGGGCATTGTGTTCGATTTCTAGTTCGGTAAGTTCTTCTAGTTTAGCCAAATGGTCGTCGTAGCGGTCTTGGAGCAGAGGATCGCGCAACATCGCCACTAAAGGCGGTGTCATGCTCATCGTAATTTTGAAGTCAATGCCGTCGCGTTTTAGCCCTTCAAATACTTGTAGCAGGGGTACGTAGGTTTCAGTAATCGCCTCAAATAGCCATTCTTCTTCTAAAACGTAGTCGCTTTCGGGGTGGCGGACGAAAGGCAGGTGGGCGTGGAGAACGAGAGCGAGATAACCAATAGCCATAGTGACTCACATTGATTTAGTTATAAAACTGATGTCGGACTGGACAGCTTTAATAAGATTTTAGGATTTTCAGGGCAAAAGAGATCATTTATAGTAGCTAACTGCTAATAGCTAATGGCTAATTGCTAACTGCTAATTGCTAATTGCTAATCCTCCTACTTACCTTCCCCATCCTCCCCCTCTCCCCTCATCTCCCCTCTTCCTTCTTCCCTAGCCCCTAGCCCTGAGCATCGTAGCCCCTACCCCCTTCTTCCCCTAGCCCCTAGCCCCTAGCCCCTAGCCCCTAATAAAAGCGGTTGCTATACTTGACGCGGCAATTCCAACCGAAAGGAAGAGCCTTTTCCTACTTCACTTTCTACCTTAATTTTGCCCTTCATCAAGTTAACTAAAGAGGCTGTAATAGCTAGCCCTAAACCAGTACCGGGATATTTGCGTTTGGTAGTCTGGTCTACTTGTCGGAACTTTTCAAAAATGTGAGGAATTTGAGTTTCCGCAATACCAATTCCCGTATCCCGAATCTCAATTAGCAGTTTGTCAGCACTTAATTCCGAGACATGGATATAAATGCTTCCTCTCTCTGTAAATTTAACGGCATTAGAAAGTAAATTGACTAAAACTTGCCGCAGACGCGACTTGTCATTAACAATACAAGGATTATCTAAATATATATAGACAGACATGGATAAAATTTTTTCATTGGCGATGATTCCAAAGTCCAAAGCCGTGCATAATACTAAATTAGTTAAATCAAATTCCTCAATTTCCAATTCCGTGCGACCGGCCTCAATTCTTGAGAGATCGAGGATGTTATTAATCAGCATTAGCAGGTTTTTGCCATTCTTAAGAATGCGCTGTACCATGTCTATTTGCTGAGAATTAATTGGCGGTTGGCGCTGGCGTAGTAATAGCTCAGAAAATCCGATAATTGCATTCATAGGAGTACGCAATTCGTGAGAAACTGTACTCAAGAAGTGTGATTTTAGCCGCGCGGCTTCCAACAGTTGTAAATTTTGCAATTCAATATGTTGCCGCTGGCTTTCGAGTTCTTGGTTCTGGCGGAGTAAAATTTGATTTTGAGTCTCTAAAAGCTCTTCTCGTTTTTCTAACGCCTTGATGAGTTGAGCATTGTTAATAGCGATCGCGGCTTGTTTTCCCACAGCCATCAGTAGTTGTTGAGCTTCTGGGTTAAAGGCGTTAGTATTATCCCAATTACCGATCGCAATTGTCCCTAACCGTCCCGCTGATGCTGATTCGATCGCGACTGCGTAGATGGCAGCAGGAAACTCTTCGTGCAAGTCTTCCACCGTTAAATCCCGCCGCATCAATTCCGAGTGTCCCGTAACAAATACTCGCAACAGCAACCGATCCCAGATCGTACAAAGGGGTTCACCTATAGGCAGATTTTCTATACCCCTCCCCGCCGCCGCAGTTAAATTTAATTGATTGTCGTCGGGATCGCTGAGTACAATCAGGCAAAACTGGGCTCCTGCGATCGCAGATACTACTGCATCTACCATCACTTGCAAGAGACTACGCAAATCCCTTACCCGCTGATTAAGTAGATTCGTCAACCGCTGAAGGGTGCGTAATTGCTGCTGGTGTTCGTCTAAAATTGACAAAGCTTGGCGTAAATCTTCTCCCCTTTTCTGAGCTTCCTGATAAAGCAGCGCTTTTTCTAGGGCGATCGCAGCGCGGCGGGCCAAGTCTTCGGCTAAAGTCAGAGTAGCATTAGTATATAAATGACCTGTCTGATCGCGAACAAAGAGTATGGAGCCAAAAGTGCGGCTTCCTAAGCGAATCGGTAAGCACAGATAAGAGCGGAAACAAAGCGATCGCAGTAACCTTAAATGGCGATCGTCATAGGCAACTCTTGCTAGCTGAGCATCCGCAACCTCGAAACAGGCATCGACAACACCTGTCCGTAGTGGTTGTAGATAATGGTAGACCCCATCAGCTCCTACTGGATAATGCCGCTGTAACTCCCAGACTAAAGATTCTTTTGCCATCTCTGCATGAGCGACTGCGATCGTGCGACATTCTCCTTCAGAATTAGTGATATTAATCGCACACCAGTCAGCGAAATAAGGCACGATTAACTTAGCCAAATTTTCCAGCGTTGTGTTCACATCTAGAGAAGCGCTCAAAATCGCACTCGCCTGAGCTAGGAAATATACCCCTTCCTCTGGGAGTTTGGGTGGAGTTTCTGTTATTTCCTGGGAACCTTGAGTTGTTTTGAAATGGTCAATGTCAGTGTAAGTTCCTACCCATTCCTTGACTTCACCGTTGTCTGCTGTAACGGGACTTGCTTTCGCCATCACCCAACCGTAAACACCACACTCTTGTAGTAAGCGAAATTCTATTTCATAGCTGGTTTTGTGAGTGAGAGCTTGCTGCATAGAGATGATGGTGCGATCGCGATCTTCTGGGTGAATAAAGTTCAGAAAGCCAAAACCCAAAGCCTCTGTTTGCGGCACACCTGTATATTCCTCCCACTGCGAGTTAAAATAAGTGGCAGCACCGTCAGAGTTTGCTGTCCAAATTATCTGAGGAAGAGCGTTAAACAAGCAGAGGGATGGAGACTCGCAGTTTAAACAGTCATGGGGAAAATTTTCTATATGCGATCGCGCTAATCGCATTCCTTCCCCGGATTGATTAGGGGAAGAACGATCCGAGCTGAAGTTATTCATAATTAAAGAAAGAGGGCAGAAGGGAGTTTTAAATTTTGAGTTTTGAATTTTTAGATTTTTTCGTTTCTCAGACTACTAAATCTTGCGATCGGCTATGCTAACGCGGTTTTGAAAGTTGATAGGATAGGGGGAGCGTCAGCTAAACCTCTCTCCTATTAATACTTTTCTCAGGAGTTAGCAGTGGCTAGGATTTAGTTATATTAGAATAACATAAAACTAACGAAAAATGTTTGTGTCGCCAGCTTTTTATTCATCAGTATTTTATGTTTAATTATTTCCCTCTAGTTAACTACTATTGATAATAAACTTCAATCTGATGGTTATCTGATGCTTATTGGTGGTATAAAGCAATAAAAATGTTCGATCGCCAGATGATTTCAAACTCAAGAACAGTGCAGATAAGGTAAAACCTGTGGGGGGTTTCATCCTCAACTGAAGTCACAGGGTTTTCACAGGGTTTGTTATAAAATAAATTTATCAAAACTACCAAATCCGATCCTCTATCAAAGGACTGACAAGGCGAAAATTTGCTAAACTTAGGAGTTGGATAATAAATTTTATCCCTTTTTTAAGGTGGGGTCAGGGGTAGAGGGCTTTAAAAATTGAAGGTGAAAGTCCTAAAACTGTTAAAATCTAGCTGAGACTGCTCAGCAGCAGAATGCGATCGCACAGTTAGAGAGATAGACAATTAAGTTGGCAATAACGCCAGTTAGTGGGTATATTTAGAAGGATACCTGAGCTTGCCAAACTGTCAATCAGGGCAGATTCTCGTATAAACTCGGCTTCATCAAGTCCGTTGCCGATATTATAAAACTTCAGTTTGCTATTGAAACATGACTAAAATTCGCGTTGCTTTGGTGGAAGACCACGATTTGACTAGAGTTGGTATTCGGACAGCTTTACAACAGCGTGACGGGATAGAAGTGGTAGGCGATGCCGCTAATGCGACTGAAGGTCTAAAATTGCTTCAGTCCAGTAAACCTGACGTTGCGATCGTGGACATTGGTTTACCTGATTTTGATGGAATTGAACTGACGCAAAAGTTCAAAAAGTCAATAGCTACAGGGTCAGATCCCGATACAAAAGTGTTAATCTTGACTTTTCAAGATAATGAAGAGGAAGTGCTAGCTGCTTTTGCCGCAGGTGCGGATTCTTACTGCATGAAAGATATCAGTTTTGACCAGTTGCTAGATGTGGTAAAAGTTACCCATGAAGGCAACTCTTGGATCGATCCAGCTATTGCGAGGATTGTCCTCAAACAGGCTCGGACAGAGGCTCAGAACCCCGTAGAAGAGCAAAAAGTAGAACACAAAAAAGTGACGATTAATGCTGCCGAACCTGAGTTTAGTCACATCATCGAAACTTACCCATTAACGGAGCGTGAATTAGAAGTTTTGGAGCTAATTGTACAGGGGTATAGCAACGCTGCGATCGCAGAAAAACTATACATTACTGTTGGCACAGTTAAGACTCACGTTCGTAATATTTTGAACAAGCTATGTGCAGACGATCGCACGCAAGCTGCTGTTCTTGCCTTAAGATCGGGATTAGTGGGATAAAGCAGGGAAATTATGAGTTTTGAGTTTTGAGTTTTGAATTTTGAGTTAAAGATTTTTTTAATTCCAAACGCCAAAATTTTGACTCATAATATCCTATTTATCTCGAAGCTAGTACCACAAAACTCGTAGTCGTAAATAGTTGGAGAGTGGGCGCTGCCATCAAGTATAGCTAGGGGCTTTGGCGCAGGGAAGAGGGAAGAGGAAAAATGTTACTCCGTAAGGGATTATGAACTAAAGGTAACAGTTGGACTTGCCCTAATCGCCCTGGCAGTTGCTATATATTGATCGCAACTTAGCAGTTTCATTTAGGCAGCGCTCACTCTAAAGTAATCGTTTAAGTAAATATTTCTTTCTAGTTAAATAGATGTTCCTTTAGATAGATGACAAAATCAGTAACTATCAGATAAAGCTTCAGAAAAAGGGCATACTTAGAAGTAAAATACTCAATGACTCAAAGCTGGCTACTTAAATTTTTACCCTTATTTACCCTTAGCTTTCTGGCTCTCTAAATAACTAAATCCTGATGACTCTTGACTTCTGACAGATAATATTCTTTTGAGATGGGTAACTAGCGATCGCTCCACCATCATATTAACCCTTAGCGCTCTGCAAATCTTGAGGAATAGATGGCGAGATGGAAATACTATACTCAAGAAAGATGCCTGAGTTCGCTTGAGTTTGCCACAATCAAGATATCAACTTCAAAATATCTTAAATCAAAGGGTAATTATGGCTAGTCCAATTGAATTCAAGCTGTTTGCTCCCTACAACAAAGGAGCTGCCTTGATCGGGACTTTTTCTAATTGGGAGGAAATCCCCATGGAAAAAGGAGAGGATGGTTTTTTCCGTACTCAAGTCGAATTGGAAGATGGTAGCTATCAATATAAATTTAAAATTCAGTCAAAAAGTTGGTTTGTAGAACCAGATCAATGGATAGAAATAGTCGATCCCTACGCTACCGACATTGATAACCCCACCCAAAACGGCATTGTCCGCATCAAAGATGGCGATCGCATAGTCGATACCTACGTCTGGCAACACGATGATACACCCCTACCAAGCGATCGCGAATTAGTCATCTACGAAGTCCACGTCGCCGACTTTTCTGGCGGCGAAGACGATCCCTACGCTCGTGGCAAATACAAGCACGTCGTCGAAAAATTAGATTATCTGTGCGATCTCGGCATCAACGCGATCGAACTAATGCCAGTCAAGGAATACCCAGGCGACTACAGTTGGGGTTACAACCCCCGCTACTTCTTAGCTACAGAGTCCAGCTACGGCACCACAGAAGGCTTAAAAAACCTGATCGACGAGTGTCATGGTCGCGGCATCCGTGTAATCATGGATGGGATTTTCAACCACTCAGAATCATCCAGTCCTCTCACCCAAATCGATCACGATTATTGGTATCACCACTCTCCCCGCGATCCTGATAACAACTGGGGGCCGGAATTCAACTACGAGCTCTACGATAAAAATTTAGATATAAAACCTGCGTGGCAATTCATTGGAGACGTAGTACGTTTTTGGGTGCAAGAATATCACATTGATGGCATTCGCTACGATGCTGCTCGGCAAATTGCCAACTACGATTTCATGCACTGGATAACTAACGAAGCGAAACAAGTTGCGGGCCCGAAACCCTTTTATAACATTGCCGAATTCATTCCCGACAATCCTAGCATCACGAATGTAGACGGCCCGATGGATGGCTGCTGGCACGACAGTTTTTATCATTGCATTATTGAATATCTCTGCGGTGAACCCGTCGATCTAGAAAATCTGAAAGATATCATTGACTGCAAGCGACAAGGGTATATGGGTACTACGAATGTCGTCAATTATCTGACAAATCACGACCATAATCATGTCATGGCAGAACTAGGCGATCGCGGCATCTTAGATGAAGCAGCATTTAAGCGCGCGAAGTTGGGATCTGCTATAGTAATGACAGCCGTTGGTGTGCCGCTGCTGTGGATGGGTGAAGAATTTGGCGAGTACAAATACAAAACAATTGAACAAGCTAAAATCGATTGGACGCTGTTAGGAAATGAATTGAATAGCGGTCTGTTTCAATATTACAAAGGCTTGATTCACCTCCGTAGAGAAAACCACGCGCTCTACACGGAAAATATCGAATTTTTCCACGAAGATCCTGAATTAAAAGTTCTCGCTTATACTCGCTGGAATGATGAAGGCTCTCGCGTTGTAGTTGTAGTCAATTTCTCAGATAATTACTTGGCTGGCTATAGCGTTCCTAATTTCCCAGCTAATGGGACTTGGCACGAGTGGACTGGCAATTACGATGTAGAATCTGGCGATGATAATATTATTCTCGATCTGGCAGAATACGAAGCAAAAGTTCTTGTGTGGCAGTGATTTAGTTTGAGGACTTAGGCTCACAGCTCCAGAAACCGGGTTTTTTAGAGAATCTGTAGGTCACGCAGGAGGCTGCTATGCAGGAGGCAGGAGGCAGGAGGCAGGAGGCTGCTATGCAGGAGGCAGAAGGCTGCTATGCAGGAGGCAGAAGTCAAAACGAAGTAAGTAAATCCACTTAATTAAACATAAGATACTGATGGCTAAAAAGTTTGCTGTATAAGCGTTCTTCCTTCTCTCCTAGATAACTAAATCTTTCTTCCTTCTTCCTTCTTCCTTCTTCTTTCCTCATCCTCAATTTAGCCTTACCGCGAAGCACGCACTAACAGTAACCCGCCTACCCCCAAACCACAAATCATCGGTAGCCAAGCAGCCATTACTGGAGTCAAAATAGCTTTCAAGCCCATTGAACTGGTGATAAAAGAGAATACATAATAAGTAAAAATTACGATCACGCTAATCCCAAAACTGGTAGCTCTACCAGTCCGCTGTGGCTTAGTTCCCAAAGCAGCTCCTACCAAACCAAAGACAATACAAACAAAAGGCAAAGCATACTTTTCTTGAATTCGCACCTTAAGCTTACGAATTTTCTGCTCGTCGCCACTCGATCGAATTAAATTCAAATAATCTATAGCTTGAGCAATGTTCATTTCCCCATAGTCCCGCGCTTTTGCGGCTAAGTCTAAAGGGGTGCGAGGTAATTGTAGTTGTTGATGTTCAAAGCGGACAATATTACGGTAAGAGCCATCAGGAGCAACTATGTAAACAGTACCATTGAAAAAATCCCAGGAATTTTGAGCTGGGTTCCAAATAGCTGATTCTGAGGAGATAATTTGGTTTAGTTCCGGTTGGGAACGATCGAGAATAGTCAAACCTTTCATCTGCTTACCGTCAAATTGTTCGGCATAAAATAAGCGCGTAAGTACGCTTTCTTCACCATTACCTTTGTCAACGTTACGAAATTCTGGATAGAAAATGTTTTTCTCTTGAAATAGGGGTTTTTCTCGCTTTAGAGCTCGATCTAGAGTAACAGTTGCTTGATAGTTAGCAGCGGGAACGATTAACTCGTTCATCGCAAAAGTCATACCTGTAACAGCCAAACTCAGAATAACTGCTGGTACTACTAGCCTGTAGACATTAATACCGCAACTGCGGAGAGCTACGATTTCGCTGTCGCTAGACATTCGGCTATAAGCCATTAAACTTGCCAATAGCATTGACATGGGAAATGCCAATACAATGAAATAGGGCATTTTCAACAGAAAAATTTGGATGGCAGTGCTGAAGGGTAAGCCTGATTCTGTGACTCTTCGCACTAATTCAAATACGGCTCCAACAGTTACGCCGACTGATGAAAATAGGCCAACGCCAAACAAAAATGGGCCGATGAGTTCTTTGGTAAGGTACCAATCCATTACCGAAATTCTGGGAAGCCGCCAGCTAAACGAATTGAAAGTTTTGGATATTTCTAATTTCATCACTTTAGTGTTCTCATTGACTCCGCTCCCTCCAATCGATTAAAAGTTAAAAATTAAAAATTAAATCTCACAATTTTTAATTTTGCATTTTTAATTTTTAATTGATTAAGTTG
>NZ_CACA01000266.1:0-50582 GCF_000180455.1 Kamptonema sp. PCC 6506 | reverse complement strand
GCTCCCTCGCTCCCCTCTTTCCCTAGCCCCTAGCCCCTAGCCCCTTCTCATACGTGCTCGTCGAGCATTGCTGCTAACTTTTGCTTAGTAATAGCTCCCTCATAGACTGCAACCACCTCAGAGCCTTTAAAGAGCCTAAGAGCTGGCACTCCTTCAACCTTGTACTGCTTAACGGCAATGGGATTGGGGTCTATTTCCATCTTAACGACCTTGAGGCGATCGCTATACTCCGACGCTACCCACTCCACAGCAGGTGCAACCAACTTGCAAGGGCCGCACCAAGCAGCCCAAAAATATGCTAGAACAGGTTGCTCTGCTTTCAAAACTTCAGTTTCAAATTGCTCGTCGCTAATGACTAAAACGCTGCTGCTCATGGCTCTCCAATCTGACAGTACCGCTGGAAACACACTGATCTCGGACTGTATATTATATCACTTATGTCTCGATTCCCCAGTTTTTCCCGCCAATCCATAGTCAGCAGCAAAACTTAACACAAACTGAAGTAAACCCCAACGTTAACGAGATCCCCGCCTCTGATAGACTTTAACACTGGGAGTGCTAGAGAATACAGGCACGGACGACTTAATTGGGAGGATATACTTCGTGGATAATGTAATCGGTTTAGAGATTATTGAGGTAGTTGAGCTGGCTGCGATCGCGTCATCTCGCTTGATGGGTAAAGGCGACAAGAATGAAGCCGACCAAGTAGCGGTGACAGCCATGCGCGATCGCATGAACAAAATTCATATGCGCGGCCGCATCGTCATCGGCGAAGGCGAACGCGACGATGCTCCCATGCTTTATATCGGCGAACAAGTCGGCATTTGCACCCAGGAAAATGCCAAAGATTTTTGTAACCCCGATGAACTGATGGAAATTGACATCGCCGTTGACCCCTGCGAAGGCACTAACCTAGTGGCCTACGGTCAAAACGGGTCAATGGCAGTGCTGGCAATCTCCGAAAAAGGTGGTTTGTTTGCAGCGCCAGATTTCTACATGAAAAAGCTAGCAGCTCCAGCAGTTGCCCGCAATCATGTAGATATTAATAAGTCAGCTACCGAAAACCTGAAAATTATTTCAGATTGCATGAATCGCGCCATCTCCGACTTGGTGGTGGTGGTAATGGATCGCCCTCGGCACAAAGACTTAATCAATGAAATTCGCGAAGCAGGTGCAAGAGTGCGCTTGATCAGCGACGGCGACGTTTCTGCCGCAATTTCTTGTGCATTTTCCGGTACAAACATCCACGCACTGATGGGAATCGGTGCTGCACCTGAAGGCGTGATCTCAGCAGCGGCGATGCGCTGTTTGGGCGGTCACTTCCAAGGTCAGCTTATCTACGATCCAGACGTTGTAAAAACTGGCTTGATCGGTGAAAGTAAAGAGGGTAATCTTAAGCGGCTGAAAGAAATGGGTATCACAGACCCAGACAAGGTTTACAATGCCGAAGAGTTAGCATCTGGCGAAACAGTCTTGTTTGCAGCCTGCGGCATCACTCCTGGTACACTGATGGAAGGTGTACGCTTCTTTGCAGGCGGCGCACGCACCCAAAGCTTGGTAATTTCTTCTCAGTCAAAAACAGCTCGGTTTGTGGATACAATCCATATGTTTGATGAACCGAAGGCACTGCAATTGAAGTAATTGTTAGTTGTTAGTTGTCAGTTGTTAGTGGTTAATTGTTAATGGTTAGTTGTTAATAGTTGGTTGTTGATGTTTAGTTGTTGGTTGTTAGTTGTTGATGGTACGCTAGTAGTTGTTGGCTATTGCTGACCATCAATAATTAACAGTTAGCAATCATCAATAATTATTAATCAACAACATTCATCAATAATTAGCAGTCAACTAACAACCACGACTAACGACTAACAACTAACAACTAACAACCAACCATTAACAAATTAGCAATTAACCATTAGCAATTAACCATTAGCAAATGAATATTGCAGTCATAGGTCTTAGCCATAAAACAGCGCCAGTAGAAGTTCGGGAAAAACTGAGCATTCCTGAAACAAAAATAGAAAGCGCGATCGCACAACTTTGCGGTTATCCTCATGTTGAAGAAGTTGCCATTCTCAGCACTTGCAATCGGTTAGAGATTTATATAGTCACCAGCGACACAGAACCGGGAATTAGAGAAGTTACTCAATTTCTATCTGAGTCGAGCAAATTGCCTCTGGTTTCTTTACGACCTCACTTGTTCATGTTGCTGCACGAAGATGCAGTTATGCACTTGATGCGAGTTGCCGCAGGACTCGATAGTTTAGTGCTGGGAGAAGGGCAAATTTTAGCTCAGGTGAAACAAACTCATAAACTCGCACAGCAGTATAAAGGAATTGGTCGCATTCTAGAACGTTTGTTCAAGCAGGCGCTCACAGCAGGAAAGCGAGTTCGCACAGAAACTAGCATTGGTACTGGTGCTGTTTCTATTAGTTCTGCGGCGGCGGAACTAGCTCAAATGAAGGGCCAAAATTTAGCATCAAGTAAGATAGCGATTCTCGGTGCTGGCAAAATGTCCCGGCTTTTGGTGCAGCATTTGCTCTCAAAAGGTGCTAGCGAAATTTCGATTATCAACCGTTCTGTGCGGCGCTCGGAAGAGTTGGCGAGTCAATTTAAAGAAGCACCATTGCACCTTTATCCGCTGTCGGAAATGATGCAAGTTATTGCTGCGTCGGATTTGGTTTTTACCAGTACGGCCTCAACAGACCCGCTGTTAAATAAAGCTAAATTGGAAGCAGTTTTAGGTCTGAGTCAGTCTTTAATGTTGGTGGATATTTCTGTTCCGCGTAATGTTGATGCTGATGTTAATGACTTGCCGAACGTGAGAGCTTTTAATGTAGATGACCTGAAAGCTGTTGTAGCTCAAAATCATGAAACTCGCCGCAAGATGGCTCAGGAAGCTGAGGGTTTATTAGAAGAGGAAATAGCAGCGTTTGATGTCTGGTGGCGGAGTTTGGAGACGGTTCCAACTATTAGCTGCTTGCGGGATAAGATTGAATCGATTCGCGAACAAGAGTTAGAAAAGGCTTTATCTCGTTTGGGTTCTGAGTTTGCAGAAAAACATCAAGAAGTGATTGAGGCTTTGACTAGGGGGATTGTAAATAAGATTTTACACGATCCGATGGTGCAGTTGCGAGCACAGCAAGATATTGAGGTGCGCCGCCAAGCGATGCAGACTTTGCAAACGCTTTTCAATCTTGATGTGGGTAAGCAGTTCAGTTGAATTTAGGGTGGGCGCTTTTGCGCCCACTTTACTGTTGTATGTTTTAATCCCTGATAGGGATTTAGGTTAATTGTAACGATAACTACTGAAAGGTTCTATTCCAAATAGAGCTATGTTTCAATCCCTGATAGGGATTTAGGTTAATTGTAACCCTCGGACTGGACTAATTTTTATCGGGATACGGGTTTCAATCCCTGATAGGGATTTAGGTTAATTGTAACTGAAAGTAATGTTACTCGGCAGTTAGTTATTAGTTGGGGGTTAGTTTCAATCCCTGATAGGGATTTAGGTTAATTGTAACAGAAGATTTACAAGAAGCCCAAAAAACGCTTCTTTCTGGTTTCAATCCCTGATAGGGATTTAGGTTAATTGTAACGCGCGATCGCAGCATTGCTTCAGGCAGGGTTTCTTTTTCCCGTTTCAATCCCTGATAGGGATTTAGGTTAATTGTAACTTTTAAATGAAGAAGGGGAACCCGTCAAGGGTGCTGTTTCAATCCCTGATAGGGATTTAGGTTAATTGTAACGAAACTTGGATTGGCTATCAGTAAAGTAAGCGCTACGAGTTTCAATCCCTGATAGGGATTTAGGTTAATTGTAACGGTTTGTGTCTTGGTTTATCTTTCTTTTCTGTCTTTAAGTTTCAATCCCTGATAGGGATTTAGGTTAATTGTAACGCAAAATCTTTATTTTGCGTCGTGATGGCTACATGACCTGTTTCAATCCCTGATAGGGATTTAGGTTAATTGTAACGTAGAGGAAATTTACCAAGTAGAAGTCGATATGTTTCAATCCCTGATAGGGATTTAGGTTAATTGTAACGTACGCACCTACTCAAGATTGGATGGGGGAAGAGGAGTTAGAGTTTCAATCCCTGATAGGGATTTAGGTTAATTGTAACATTGATTGCCTAATAAAATGCCATTCATCGCGCAAGTTTCAATCCCTGATAGGGATTTAGGTTAATTGTAACAATGGGATAACCTTTCTTCCCCAATCAGCCTCAAGTTTCAATCCCTGATAGGGATTTAGGTTAATTGTAACGTTACCTTGGCTTTTCCTAAAGAAGATGGATATCATGTTTCAATCCCTGATAGGGATTTAGGTTAATTGTAACACTTATTCTTCAGGTGGGTATGCTCCCCCTGCAACGTTTCAATCCCTGATAGGGATTTAGGTTAATTGTAACGCTAGATATTTTCCTCAAAATGAGGGCAAATCCAACAGCAGGGTTTCAATCCCTGATAGGGATTTAGGTTAATTGTAACCGCTTGGTGTTGAAACCCTTACTATATTTAGTTTTCAAGGTACAGTTGCGCGTGACATTTCTAAAAGTACCATTCCAGACCTCAGCTTGTCAATAGGCAAATTACAAATTTTCCCTCAAACCCTTTAACATCAAGCATTTCCAAACTTGCGGGAATCAAAATTCACGCCAACAACCCTCAAATCCTTACCCATCAAGGCATCCAGCCGAAAAAAATCCAACCCTGATTTTTACACCCACCCTCTCCCGCAAAAAAGTCCGATCGCATTGCTAATTACCAATCGCCAACCAATCAGCAATTGTAGCAACCGCCACAACGGTTAGGACACTCGCTCATGGCCCAAACTATTGACTCTCTTCCCCTCTTCCTCTCTTCCCCTAGCCCCTAGCCCCTAGCCCCTAACCGCTGAAAGCGGTTGCTGTAGCAATCAACCAAACTAAGGCAAAGGTGCAACATCATCCCCAGGCGCGATCGCACCTGCCTCTGGCTTAGCTTGCTGTTCGAGTAACAGCCGTTGTTTTTCCCGAAACTCCGCCGCCGCATCATTTAAATTCTGCTGCTGTTCCGAGCTAAACTCATCCATATTACGGAGAGTGCCTAACCTGGATCTGTGAATTAAATCAAAAATTCCCATTCCATTGCCACGCCCGGAAAAAGGATCTGTACTATCCTGAGTTTGAAAGTCTTGTAGCGGTTGAGCGCTATTTTGAGCACCGCTATTTTGAGCATGACTTGGCTGAGGTAGAAAAACAACAGCCACTCCGATTGCACTCACGGCAGCCACGATCGCGCTGATACCAGACTTAGAGGTTTTGATTTGCATAATTTTCCGCTAAACGCTCCCTTAATCATGGTATCAAACTAATAATTTATTTGCTCTCGATTCACTGTCCATTTAAGATCGGGCGATTGAAATCGCGGCTACACGAACAAAGTCCGCCTACGCGGACTAAAGAAAATGGAATCTTCAACCCGCGCAGGCGGGTTTTGTGTGTGTAGACGCGGTTTCAACCGCCCAGTTTCTTAAGTTGACACTAAAAAGTAAACGTAGTTCTCACCACACCAATCAGCAAATCAGAATTGTCGTTATTATGATCGGGGGCCGTCAGCCAAATAATACCGGGCGTAATCGAGATATTATCATTCAGCTTAAACTGATAGAAAGCTTCAACGTGCAAGGAAGTATCTTTATCCTCCGGTAAATCATCACTAGAAGTGCTTGTTACCTTCGGTTCCATCCCCACCAGAATACCCGCCAAATTGCCTTCTTTCAACAAATCTGGGAAAGCCAAAGTTACTGCCCAATTCCAGATTTTCATATCTCCCCTGTCAATTCTCCCTCCCAATGTCGAGAGGGTGCGTTGTGCAGTGTAGCCTACCCAACCGCCGAGAGCAAATCGAGGGCTAATTTGCAAGGATGCTTCTATCCCATAGGAGTTATTAGAAACAGGAAGCCCTTCCTCGCTATCAATGCCAAAATAATCGAGTCGGCTAGGAAAATTAGCCGCATTACTGCCAGTACCAGTGGTTACTCCGTAGGAATTGATATAAGTTAGACCGAGGGCAAAGCGATCGCTAGGGGTAAAAGTTAATTGAGCGATCGCACCGTAAGGGCCATTAAACAAACCCGCACCCTGCTGTGGGCTAGCGGGATCGGAAGCTAAATATCCGAAACTGAATTCTAAGCGATCGCCAAACTGATGTCTAATCCCAATACCTGCGCCCCCAACTTGATAATAAATCGGATTGCGCGTCCCAAAGTTAGAAAGCGCCCCAGTAGCACCATCCCCATCAAAGAAAGGATTAACTGTATTGGTAAAATCATCAGGAGCTCCAGCATTTGCCTCTAGGAAAACTGTGGTACTATTCCCAATCGGGAAAGCATAAAGCAAAGCATCTAAAGCTACCGTATTACTAGCTTCCCCAAAAGGCCCCGCATTAAACCTCAATTCCCCTTCTGGTGTAAAGGTAGAATTAGTCGAGAAAGAACCAAAATTTGTCACTTGCAGCCTAGTTCTGAGCAAATCTTCACCGCTGAAGCTAGTATCAAAATTGAGCCGTACCCTACTCCCCAAAATAGTAGAACTATCTATTTCCCTACCATTAGCATCATCTCCCGCCGCAATTCCAGCTAACCCAAAAATAACTTCCCCATTAAGTTTAGTTGTAGTGGAAAATTGATTTGCCTCTAATTCTGCCGTGCGAGCTTCCAAGGCATCCACGCGCCCCCGCAAAGTAGCAAGTTCAGCCGCAAATTCTTCCTGCAATCTTTGCAAGGCGAGTAAATCTTCTCTACTGGCTAAATTACCTGTACCACCAGCAATTAACTCATTAACGCGCTCTAAACAGGCATTTAAACCTGCTGCAAATTCGTAGCGAGTCATCGCCCGGTTGCCCCGATAAGTGCCATCGGGATACCCAGCAATGCAGCCATAGCGCTCTACGAGCGATTGTAAGGCTTGAAAAGCCCAGTCTGTAGGCTGAACGTCGGAAAGTTGAGAAACCGATGTTACTTGGCCAGCAGGCTCGTTATTAGTATTATTTTCAGAGCTGTATTCGTTGACTTGTTCTAAAACTGTTGAATTTGTCGCGGGTTCGGGATTTGGGATTTGTGATAGCAACAAGGGGGTGGAGATTTCCGCCGACAGGCTATCGGCTGGAATTTTCTGCGCTTGCGGCTGTGGTGCGATCGCAGTTTTTACAGATGCAGTTATTGCTATTTGTTGCTGATTGGTATTTTCTAGAGCAAGATGAGCTTGAGGTGCGATCGCTAACTCTCCCCTCAATTCCCCTGTACCCAAAACTCCATCTACTTTATCGAAGTCAGTTTTAGCATTAAACTGTGCGATCGCTTGCCCATCCTGAGCCTGAGTTATAGATCCAATTTTTACATCCGACTCTGCTAGCGCCGCCGCAGACACAGCCAAACTTGCTCCCAATACTGCTGGGCTTACCAGCAAAGCTTTCCACAAAATTTTCGACATTTTTACCTCACACCTATTTAAGCCAAAACAGCTAAAGTTTCTCAAATAATCTACCTAAAGAAACCCCTTGTCAAGAATAAGATTCATTCTTATTTTCGGAGAGCAGTCCCAATCTCAGTAAAATTTACTTCAGTGATAGGATGGCTATTTTTGGATGTTACAAATATCAGACTTTAAATACATAAAATAAGTTATTTGTCAATATCTAAAAGCCAAAAATTTAAAATAGGTATCAAGTGGGGAATTTCAGTGAAGTCTGCTGTGGAACTAAAATATGCCCTCGTTCACGAATGGTTAACCCCAAAAGCAACTGGCGGTTCCGAACTCGTTGTCGAAGAAATTCTCAAACACATCAACGCTGATGTTTATGCACTAATTGACTTTGAATCGAGCAATCCTGAAAGTTATCTTTACAAGCGGGCGATCGGCAAAACATTTTTACAGCACCTTCCTTTTGCCCGCAACGGCGTACAAAAATATCTACCTCTATTGCCCCTAGCAATTGAACAGTTAGATTTACGCGAGTATGACATCATTCTCTCCTCTTCCCACGCCGTTGCTAAAGGCGTGCTGACAAGTCCCCAGCAACTCCACCTTTGCTACTGCCATACCCCCATGCGCTACGCCTGGGACTTAACCTTTGATTACCTTCGCAGTAGCAAAGCCGGACAAGGAATTCAGGGCTTACTAACCAGGTATTTGCTCCACAGAATTCGCCAGTGGGACGTAATTTCTGCCAATCGAGTAGATTACTTCATCGCCAACTCCCAACACACCGCACGACGCATCTGGCGGTGTTATCGGCGACCCGCAGAAGTGATTTACCCCCCAGTAAATATCGATCGCTTTCGCTTTGAACCAAAGAAACAAGATTTTTACCTGACAGTTTGCCGTTTAGTCAGTTACAAGAGAATATCCATAGTTGTCAAAGCCTTCAATCAACTCGGACTTCCCCTAGTAGTAATTGGCACCGGCCCTGAGTTAAACTTGCTCCAGCAAATAGCTCAACCCAACGTGCAAATCCTTGGTTGGCAGTCCCCAGAAGTAGTTGAGAAATATATGGCCGAGGCAAAAGCCTTCGTCTATGCAGCCTGCGAAGATTTCGGCATCGCCTTAGTCGAGGCCCAAGCTTGCGGGACACCAGCGATCGCTTATGGAGGCGGGGGTGCATTAGAAACAGTAATTGATATTCGGCAACACCCAGAATCTGGAACAGGATTATTTTTCCCATCCCAGACAGAAGGGGCCTTAATCGAAGCAGTAAAGGCCTTCGAGGCCATGAGTGGGGCTTTTAACCCAGAAATGGGGCGATCGCAAGCCGCTCAGTTCCACCCAAAAATTTTTCAGGAACGCTACCTAACTTTTTTGGAACGCTGCTGGCAAGAATTTCAACCTGTAAAATTTTAAGGGAAAATAGGCATCAACATCAATGGTAGAAAGGGATTTCGGGATTTCATAGCCCTCAGCAAGGGAGGGCCCACTAGGGGAAAACTACCACTTTTTACCGATTCGTTGTGATTGATTTCTACTACCTTGCGTCTTGAGGCTTTATGATCATGACTGTGTGTGGTGTGAATTGAAGGAGTAAGATGACTGCCGACAGCCAACTCATCTCCGGCAAGGTAATTCGAGCGATCGCTCGACGCGGTTTTCAGCCTGTCCTGCCTAGAGACGGACGCATAGGCCTGTCTGTACAGAGCCTAGACGGAGAGTTTTTCAAGCGCTGCTTCGATATCCTGTTTTCCCTATCAGTTCTGATACTGTTTGCCCCGGTTTACCTGCTTTTGGTTCTACTAATTGCTCTAAGCTCGCCAGGGCCAGTTTTTTATGTACAAGAAAGAGTCGGTAAAAACCGCCAGCTCTTTAACTGTCTTAAATTCAGAACAATGGTGGAAAATGCGGATGAAATATTAGTGGAGATTATGGAAACATCCCCCCATCTCCGCCAAGAATTTCAGGACAATTTCAAGCTGAAACAAGACCCTCGAATTACATGGATTGGGAGATTTTTACGAGTTACCAGTTTAGATGAATTCCCTCAGTTTTGGAACGTTTTAAAAGGAGATATGAGTGTCGTCGGGCCTAGACCATTAGTTGTTGAGGAACTGCCGAGATACGGCCGCCACATCAACAAAATCTTAACCATCAGACCTGGAATTACAGGACTGTGGCAAGTATCCGGGCGCAATGACATCCCCTATCCCCGCCGAGTCCAAATCGACCTTTACTATGTAAACGCCAAAAATCTTTGGATAGATCTCTGGATCGTCGTCAAAACTATTGGCGTAGTGATTTTCCCCAAAAATAACGGGGCTTACTAAAACCAGCTATCAGCATTCAGCTACTATCTATCAGCTATTAGTTCTTAACTTTTTGTCAGGGTCAATTAGCCAATAGATACTAGGTGAATGCTGCTCGGTAGGTTGGCGTATATAAACTCAACATCTTATTAGGGTGGGCAATGCTCACCCTAAAATTTAATTATGACTTCCTCCAATTTTTACAAAATTTAATTAAGTTAAATTAACTTTCGCTGCCTTTTAATAGATTTTTTGTATTCGGACACCTCTTAAATCCTCATAGTTATTGCAGTAGTCGCATAGCAAGCCATGTCAAATAGACGTTATAGGGGGGTAAAAATGAGCAAATCGCCCAAATCGTCCACTTATCAGAATTTGTGCCAAAGGCAACAACATATCTTCGCTTCAGCACAAGTAGCTAACGAATACCTCTCCTCTGGCTACCGCCAGCAAGCAAGGCGATCGCTTGCTCTTAAAATTGACCAAATGCCACAAAAACACTACACGCCCACTGAAATATCGCCTCCAACCAATACTACTGCCCCTGAACCGAATGCGATCGCCCTGCCGGACAATTGGGCGCAACCCGATTTCAAATTTGGGGATACGGTGAAAACCAACGACGAATCTTATATCGTTATGGGCCTAGTAATGGACACAGACTGGGACATTTGGAAATACCTGTGTCGCAGCCGTGATAACACAGAGCGATTCTTCTGGGAATACCAACTCAGAGTTGCTTAAACTTCCAGCACAAAATATTAAGCCTTTGTTGAGCGACGGCGATCGCAAAACTAGGAGCCGTCCTCAACAACAAACTACGATTGGCTGTAAACCAGACTCAGCAATGATGCAATTTACAGGCTTAAAACAAAAGCCACAAGCAATCCAGACAGCAGTCCAAGAACTAAGAGGGAAAATCAGAACAGAAGTTTTGAGCGAAACCCGCGAACAAACACCCAATCAAACAATCGCGCCACTAGCCAATAGTCATCTTTGACAATCTCAAGCCCTGCTGAAAGTTCAATATCGAACCTAACAATTGCATCAAATTTCCTCGTAGGAGGTGAGAAAAAATGGCAGCCAAACTCTCAACTAAGCCCAACTCCCAAAGACAATTTTCTGCCCCAAAACGTACTTGGTCTGTCCTAACAGCCACAGATCCCAAGCACGTCAAAAAACTAGAACACATTCAGGAAACCCTCGATGCTGCCATAGAAGCAATCCAAGAAGAAGGTGGCATTGAGGACTGGGAAGAGTTCAAAAACTTCGTTGAATCCTTCAACAAACGACCCGACAGAATCAATGAATCTGGCAAGCAGAAAGCTAGTGTCAGCATGGATTTAGTTACTGAAGGAAAAGAAGGTGAAGTGTCTGGCTTTGTTTTCTATTTAACTAAAGACCCCAGCCAGAGAACCAGCGGTGTCTATTTAGTAAAAAATCTGAAACAGGCTGACGTTGAAACCAAAGACAATAACAATTACTATACTCCATCCCAAATTATGGGCTTAATCGGGCTGGATGCCAGTGATGAATTAGAGGAGGACAGCATTTCCGAAGAATTTGATAAGGATCAGAAATTCCTCAAAAAGTTCAGCCTACAACTAACAGTATCGACGCAGAGGAAGGCGAACCAGAGGATCTTCTTAGCAAAATGGTAGCTCAAACAAAAGTACAACAACAGCGAGAAACTGTGGCAGATTGCTTAGTCAATTATGCTTTTGCTACGGGGCAATCTCCCCAATCGGGTATTGCTTTTGATGGTGGCGGTAGCTTGAATGTAACTGCTGAAAACAACGAAGTTAAAGTTGTCGTAAAAGGCAGCGATAATACCGAAATTTTTTCGGGAACCAAGAATGGCGATCGCTGGAAATTTGAGCCGGATCGGGACAAGCTAACTCCCGAAGAAAGAGAAGCCATTTTCAAATTGCCTCAGTCGGAAGCAGAGTATAACAAGCTAGCAACTGCCCAAGCTTTAGTTGAAAAGTTTCAAGACACCTTCCCCAAACGCTTCAGCGGGGAAAAAGATCCAGTGTTTCCTTGGAGAGAATCGCGTCACGAAGACGGCACTCCAGGAGCAGTCAAATACGAATTTGAAATACTGGATCTGCCGGACGGGTCAAAACAACTAATCGGAACTGACCCCCGCCAAGGTGATGCACAAGTGTTCGATGCCGTTCTGGTCAAAGGAAAGCCACCAGACGTTCGACAGTGCCACATTACTGTTGAAGAAATGGAGGCTGTAGTCGGCTCCCCAGAGCCACAAAAAACCCAATCTAGAGATTCTCAAGCATCTAAAGACTACAACTATACCTCGCCAGAACGCAAAGAACAATCGCGAGAAAACAGCAACGAATTGCAAGCTTAAACCACTTTGAGGACAAATCCCATGCAAAACGATTACTTACACAACAACTACCGCTCTCATGGCGATCGCACCAGCGTTGCTAACCAAAGCATTATCCACAAACGCCGCAGCAATTTTAGCAAATTCATGCGTAAATTCAAACTCAATAACGCCGATTTAGCCTTCATTGCAATTTGCCTAATTGCAGCCATTTATCTAACTCTTGTCCAACCCTTATTTGTCAGCGTATTTAGCTGTGCATCTCTAGTGTTCTTCGGACTATGGCAAATTGCCCGCAGCATTCCCATCCTCGAAAAACTGCTAGGCAGCAAAATTCGCTTCTGGCATTTAGCCGTTGCTGTCATCACAGTAACAATGTTCCTGAATAACTTTCAAACCCCAGCCCAAGCCATTTTTCTAAGCGGTCTCCAAGCATTTATGACCAATCTCGCAACCGAAGCTGGAGCCGCCGGAGGCGGAACAGCCATTGACGAATCAACCATCGCTTTAATTTTCAATGCCATTCGAGGCGTATTTCTCTTATTAGTAGCCGCCGCAGCTTTATTCGCTTACAACCAAGCGCAGCAAGGCAACGATTGGCGGCCAATTGTCACCCAAATTGCCCTCGCCTTCGGCATTGTGATTGCCATAGACGTTGTTACCTTCTTATTCGTCGGCGACGGTAGCGGTACAACAGCTCGTTTTGCCCCCAACCTGCCACCGCTGGGAGTAATTACAACTTTGACCTTTTAGAACTAAAAAAAAGGGCGTTGCTGAATCAGGGTATGAATTCTACTTAGACAGAAACGCTCTCCTCGCAGAGATTAAGAGCTTGAAATATCGAGTGCATCAAATTTCATACTTCAATTCAGCAACGCCCAAAAAAGGAGTCACTAATGGCTTTACGAGATCCCGAAAAAGACTTTATCAGAGTCAATAAAATCCTGGGCAAACAAGCAAGTATCGGGTTCATCCCTGCCAATCAAATTCTACCTTGGTGCTTCTTAACCGCCATTGCCTACACCTTAACAATGGGTCTATTTAGCCTGGGATTGGGTTGGTTCTTCACTGTCTCGCTTTGGCTAATTGTAAGCTGGTGGCTCCTCACAGGAAATCAACCCCACCTCTTTACTGACAAATTCCGCAAGCCCCCCGGAGATGAATGGTGTAGCGGCGACAGCTTCTATATTTCTCCCATCTCTTCCCTGCGCCCTCCTAGCATCCAAGGCAAACCTTACGATTCGCAAATCCGCATCAAATTGAAACCCAAAATTGTACCCAATCAATATGGGGGAAGGAGCAAATTTATGCCTTTCCAAAATGAAATTAACCTCTGTTGTTTGGTGGAAATTGAAAAAGATGGCAGACAAGTGTCTGGGATGCTTCTCAATAACGGGACTAGCTACCAACTGGTATTTGGATTCCGCCTCCGAGGACTTCACAACCTACTATTCAGGAACGAAGTATCAGCATTTGCAGCTTCTCTTGAAGAAGGAATGAAAGACATCCCACCCAGTGAAAAAATCACTTTCTGCACCGGTTGTTACAGTAGCGATGCTGCTCGGCAAAAAGAATTAGAACAACTAGCTGACACCGCTGAACTCCAACCCGTATCTGTACTGCTCCGAAACGAACAGTACCGCCTCCGCCAACAAACTCATCAAGGTACCAGGCAGGTATGGGAGCAAATTGCTTTCTGTACTTGGACAGCCGATAACGAAGGCGAAACCATCTCCAGAGATTTCATTGGCAAAGCCATTGATGGAGTCAAAAAATTGTGCGATTCCATTGTGGAAACCATTGCAGGCAACACCCGAATTTACAGAGAGCAATTTTACACCAAGCTGCTCCTCAACTCTTTTGAACAAGGATTCCTCCGCTGGGAAATTCTCCTGAACACCAAAATGGGGCTAGAAATCAGTCCCATGAATTCCTCAGAACTTTGGGAGTGGCTGTGGCTGCGATTTAACAGCAGTAAACCACCGCAAATCCCTCAAATTGTTAAACTTGAAGAAACCCATTCTGGCTATCAACTCAGCGAAATTAAGACAACTGACAAACACATTTGTACAGTTTTAATTGAAGGAACGAATGGCGTATCCTCCTGCCCGGAACACCGCAAGACCAACAACCGCGTCTATCTCACCGGCAAGGGAAAAGAATGCGCTGTCCTGACAATGTATGACGCGCCCGCAGGCTGGATTAATACCCGCCAGCAATTGAAATGGATTTGGGAGGTGATGTCCTCAAGCTACGTCCGCGATACAGAAGCTTGGATAGAAATTAGCGCCGGAAATTCCCTCGTAATTAATGATAACTTAGCCCGACAAGCTAAAGGAGCAAAAGCCGCTAGTAGCAGAGCGATAACTAAAGGGCAAGGGCGCGATATTGGCGCTGAAATTAAACAGGAGGAATCTTTCGATGCCCAGCGCCGACTTTACCAAGGAGCCGTACCTCTAAATGCAGCCGTTGCCTTTTTAGTGTACAGAAACACAGCGGAAGAATTGAGTCAAGCCTGCAACGTACTCTCTAATAGTTTTGGAACTGCGAAAGTCATTCGCGAGCGGAACGTTGCCTGGGATATTTGGCTGCAATGCCTGCCGATTACTTGGAAATGGTTGCTGCATAGCGGTTCATTTTTGAGCGAACGCCGCCTCACCCTCGACACTGAAACTGCCGCTGGAATTCTGCCGCTAACAGTTCCCCGCGACTTGGATAAAAAAGGAGTTGAATTTATCACCCATCGAGGCGGAAAGCCAATTTTTATCGACTTGTTCTACAACCAAATTAGCCGCGCTTTAATTACTGGCGAATCAGGTTCAGGCAAGAGCGTTTTGGGTTGGCGTTTTACTCTTGAAGCCTTAGCTAATAACATCCCTGTGGTCGGGATGGACATCAGCAGCGGTGGTAACAGTACCTTCAAAACCGCCATCGAACTTTTGGGCGACCAAGGCGCATATTACGACATCAGCCAAGGGTCTAGCAATTTAGTAGAACCGCCCGATCTCCGCAAGTTCGATAAAGCTGAAAGAGAGCGAAGAATGGAATCTTGGAAAGAATTTATCCGCAAAGCTGTGGTGGCGATCGCCATGGGCAAAATTCACAATCCCCACCTAGCCCAGCGGGTCGATTCAATTATCCTGCGAATGCTCGATATGTACCTCAGAGATCCCGAAATCATCGCTCGCTACAACAAGGCATTTGAAAGAGGGTGGCGATCTCCCGAATGGCAGCAAATGCCAACTCTCCAAGATTTGCTGAGGTTTTGCAGCAAAGAAAGGCTCAATCTTAAGTCCTTTGAAGAACTAGACAGACTAGCCATCAATCAAATCCTCAGCCAAGGAAATGCTTTGCTAACATCCCGCTTGGGAAAAGCGATCGGTCAGCCCAGCACATTTTCCCCAGAGCCGGCTGTTAAATTCTTCGCCCTATCGGGACTTTCTAACGAACAAGATGCCTATTTAATGGCAATTAACGCCCATGCTGCTTGCATCCCCAACGCTCTTTCTCACCCCAAAAGCTTATTTATTGGAGATGAATTGAGCGTCCTACTCAAAAAAGATGGTTTTGCATCAGTTGTCGGCGAACTCTGCGCCACTGGTAGAAAAGATGGCATAGCTGTCTTGCTATTAAGCCAAGATTTTGATGCCATCTGCGAATGTTCCGCAGGAGCACAAATTCTGCAAAATATGGTCTACCGAATTACCGGCAGAATCACCAATTCTGGAGTAGCAGCCGCTCACAAATATTTAGGGTACGACCCGCAAATTATCAGTTCCAATGCCACAGAATCTTTTCTACCCAGAGCTGCTGACCTCTACTCCTGCTGGCTAATTGAGAAAGGAGGAAGATTTTGGCGATCGCGATTCTACCCCGGAGAGATGATGTTGGCATCAATTGCTAACAATCAAAATGAAAAAGAAGCCCGCGATCGCATCATGGCTCAATATCCTCCTACCCTCAAAGGCCAGCTTCAAGGGCTAAAGCATTTCACCCAAGAATACATTGCAGCGGTGAAAGAAGGAAAAGGCTTCGATCGCATTGGTCAAAATTTAGAAATTGCCACCATAGCTGCCAATGCTCAGCCAAAAGTAGCATCCGACGTTCACAGCAACAAGTCTCAAATTTTTGCAAAAATACCAAAATAATTCCCATGAAATATCAACTTCAATTAATGCAGCAACCTGCTACAAAACTAGCAGCATTTTCCCTGTTAGTCAGCGTGGAATTAATCGTTCAACTCAGGCCAAGTTTAGCTCAAACAACTCCTCCTTTCGTACCCGGTACACAAGAAGCAACTGTAAAAACTCCAGCCCAAAACATTTCCCTGCCAAGTACACAAGAAATGACCGTGAAACCTCCAACCCCAACTGCGGGAAGTTTCTTAGCACCCATTCAAGATGTTTTCAAACAAGTCAACGATTTTATCGGCGACATCCAAGGTTTCGTGCAAAACGAGCTATTTGGCTCCTTAAACGAACTCCTTTCCTCCTCTCTCGGAGCTATCCAAATTCCCGATCTGAGCCAAGTTAGCAGCCAAATTATTAAAGCTCCAACATCCCAGACGGAAGGAACAAAACTGTCAGATTTACTCGAAACTAAGTCGAGTAAATTAGACGGCAAAGGTTCATATAACATTATGTCTGACTTAGATGCTCAAGCTCAGCGCAGCGCCGCTATCGGCATAGCTGACGGAGCAACCCTCAGCAAAGAAGCTCAAGAAAACAGCTTCCAAGTGTTAGAAGCCACTCGCCAAGATACCGAACAAAACATCCAATTGGGCGAAGAATCGCAGAGCCTCGACGTTACTCAACAAATTCTCCAAAACCTCTCGCAACAGACCGCATTGAGCGCACAAGTCCAGATGCGAAATTTACAGGAAGCTCAGCAAGCTCGCACAGATCGAGCCATTAATAACGTGCTGCTATCGCAAGCTGCTAAGGAAATATCCGCGTTCAACACGGGAGAGCGCCGAGGCAGCACTGCGTCTGGAAACCAAGCCAGCTATCAGGCGGGAATGCTGATGCTCCCCGGCGGTGGCTATTTGGGAAAACCGAATGACAGCAGCACAACCCCGATTTCAACTAACAGATTTGTCGCTCCCAATTAATGCTTCAAGCAGTTAACTTAAATCCGCGATAATCTGCCTAGTTTGTGTACTGAATAACCGCCTTATCAAATACAAAATTGAAGTTTTTTCCGAGGTGAAAATGAAAGACTTTTTAGCACAAATTACACCACCGACGAGTGGTGCAGAAGGGTCATCCTTGGACATCGTTAGCGAGTCAATTAACCTGGCTAAGACTACCTCAGAATCTTGGGACAAAGTTTGGATTAGCACGATTGACCCGATCGCTTCTGGGCTGTGGGTTGGTCTAGTATCACTCGGCATCACCCTAGCAGCCGTCAGCATCCTGTTCTTAACTCTAAGCAGCGGGAAAGACATTATCGAAAAGCAGTCATGGTCAGAACTGGCAGCACTGTTCGTCTGGCCGCTCGTCATCATGCTGTTCCTCGGCGCTAACGGCAAATTGCTAGCCAATACCGTCATTTTTACCAGGAGCTTTGCTTACAGGCAAGTTCAGAGTGTCCTAGAAGCGCAACTAGGAGAAATGACATTTAGGGACGCGATCGCCAACGTCACTATCAGTAACATCGGCCGCCAACAACTCGAAAATCTCTACGGTGAATATCGTCCGATTCATTCTTTATAGCATCCAGTGGGCGTTTGTCAACATTCTTGAAGCAGCCCTTTTACTAACAGCACTCTTTTCCCCAATCGCCATGGGGCTGTCGCTACTTCCCTTGCAGGGCAGGCCTATTTGGGCTTGGGCAACTGGATTTCTAAGCTTATTTGGTGTCCAACTTGGATACAACATCGTTGTCGGGCTAGCAGCCACCGTGCTAGTCAATTCTGGAGCCGAATTAGCCAGCGATGTCGCCTTCCTGTTTTTCATCAGCATTTTCGCACCCGGCTTAGCCCTATTAATCGCCGGCGGCGGCGGAATTGCCCTATACAACGGCATTGCTAGCAATGCTAAACAACTCGTCGATGTTTTGAGCAACGCCATAGGAGCAGCCGCTAATTTGGCGATGAACAAAGGATTTAAGTAATGTCACTAATTACCAAAAGATTTTATGAAGTTACAAAGATTTTCACAAACTGCATTGTTGCCAGAAGCTAAAAATCTACTGGCATTGTGCTTCCTCATCCTAACTGGAGTAAATATCCTCGCCCTAATTCTGCACCTCTTCGTCGCATACCGAATCAACTCGGTAGCTGCTATGAAGACAACGCAAGTCCAGCTAATCAACGGTCAAACTTACTACGTAGCGGACAGTTTTAATGGCAACAACTCCTCTAATGAAGCCAATAACTTTTCCCACAGTTCTAACAGTTTTCAGGCAGCTAACGCTCCTAATGGCGCTGGCAGCAATGGTAAAAAGACGTTCGGCGAGCGCTCAGTCGAGCCGTTGAGCCGTGAGGAGGAAAGAGAATTAGCCGGACATGACGGAGAAGCCGATGAATTATTGACCTCTGAATACAGAATTAAACAGGACAACGAAGGAGCAGAAACTCATCCTGTTTCTGAGAAGCCCGAAGTTCGGACGTTTTCAGTATTAATGGGTACTGGTACGAGCGCTGGGCCCAATTAGCTTCTCTGGGGCAAAGCAGAGGTCAAGAAATTAAAGAGCTAAATGGTCAAGGTATTGCTGCCAGTTCCGCAACTTTTCCGAACGCGATCGCGCCGGGGATGACAGCGGCAAATTACCCTACCGTGCGGTCAGTAATGCCAGTACCGACACCGCCCCCTAGCACAGTAGCAATTGCACCAGTTCCATTGCCCCAACAGCAATCAGTGCCGCCGATTTCTCAAAACCCGCAGCCAGTGCTAGTCAGTTCGCCAAAAAGCCCACAATCGGCTGCACCAATGCAAGAGATACCAGCGATCGCCATTGGAGTTACTGACCCCGCTGCAAACGCCAATAGAATGACCCCTGGAGAGGCTGGAATCCTCAACCGCACGACCGCCGAAAACAGCACAACAATGAAAGAGATAGCCATCGGCTCATCCGCTAAAGCCATAGTAATCGTACCGATGATTTGGGACGAAGCAGGTCAAAGCCCGACAGCCGGAAGGTTTGCCGTCCAATTGACCGAGGACATAATGGCAACTGACGGGGCGATGGCCTTACCATCTGGCACCGTCTTAATCACTCAAGTAGAAAATGTCACGCGCGGAAATCGACTGGTTTCTCAAAGCGTAGTAGCGCTTGTTTACCCCGATGCTGCTGGCCGCATCCAACAAGTACCCATTCCACCCGGAAACTTAATTGTTCGCGGAACCGATAACCAACCTCTCATTGCTGACAGTTTATTTGACAGAGGTTCTGAAATAGCCAAGGCTGATATTTTAGTAGGAATTCTTGGCAGCTTGGGGCGGGTAGGAGAAATAATCAATCGACCAGCCCAAGAAACTTTCAGCCAGCAAAGCGGCTTTTTGGGCAGTACGGCTGTTAAAACCACAACCTCGCCTAAACCTAACATCCTAGCCGCCGCTTTAGAGGGATTCTTTACACCTACTGCCCAACGGCTGCGAGAAAGATCGGATCGCAACGCCCAAGAACTTTTAAAGCAAGGAAACGTAGCGATCGTACCAGAAGGAACTCAAGTTTCAGTATTTGTCAATGCCTTTGTCACAGTGCAGAGATAACGGAGGTAAAATAACCATGAACAAACTCACTAGAAAAATTCGTTTGGCTTTACTTTCTCCTGCCTTAATAATTGCCACTGTATTCAGTACAGTTAATATTGGGCAAGCTCAAACATCGGCGCTAAGAATTGTCGGAAGAGATGCAGCAATCAATACAACTACCAACCTTCAAGTATGGTCTGGTCGTTCCAGCGTTATTGACTTTAGCCAGACTGGTGAAGTCATTATTTACATCCGGTTAGCAGATCCTTCCAGGGCCGTCTTTAACACTGATGCTGAATTAAAAACTAACCAAGCTAGAACCATATTTGTCCAACCGATTCAACCCTTACAATTCCCTGGCGCTACAACAGCCAACATTACTAACCTGTTCGTTAAAACTCGCTCTCCAGAAGGAATTGAGCGCCTTTATACCTTTAATGTCGTTCACCAGAATGGGCAACCTACTAATAATGGCATTGCCATCTCTACGATAGTGCCTGGGCAGGAACCCAGCGTAACTTTAGCAGACAATAGAACGGCGGCGCTCAGTGACATCGAACGGGGATTAGACATTGCCATCCTTCGAGGTTACACGCCTCCCAATGACCCCGTTGTTTTCAAAGTTCGAGAATTCATCGCTCTAGCTCGAAATGGCACAGCTATTGCTAAAGCTGCTGAGAGAACTAATCTATCAATGTCAGTTGTTATTTCACTAGGGCAGCTAGGGTTGAGCCGCGAACCTTTGTATGAAATTCCAAAAACGCCATCTCAAAAGCTCCCCCTTTAACTCGAACTCCAGGAAATCAAACCCGTTTACTCAACCAAAAATTCTAACTTCGTATCGAGAACGTTAGCTGTCATCGGTAACGTCTTCATGTGTAGAAACTGGTAATGGCTGCCCCAGAGACAACAAAGTGCTTTGCGGTAACTTATTTTCTATCTGCCTTAACTTCGATAACTTTGGTCATAGGAGCAGACTACACCTTTCACGAGCAACAGTGAGATATTCACCTGAGATATCAATTCCAATCGATCTGCGTCCTAGTTGAAATGCAACCTGATTTGTTGTACCTGTGCCTGCAAACGGGTCGAGAACAATACCAGCTTGCGGACAGGTAGCCAGAATGGGAATTTTACATAAGTCTTCGGGATAGGGTGAAAAGTGAAGGGTACGCTTCTGGGTATCCTCCGGCAAGATATCCCAAACGTCACTGGGTTTACTACCATTTGGGTGATATTTGAGAAAATAAAAACCGCGTTCAATAAGTTCGCGCGCTCGCCCCGAAACCCTTGCTGAGTCAGAGTGTGTTGTTCGTTGCTGACCGCGAATAATCATACGAAAGTCAGAGATTTTACCGATGCGTACTTCCTCCAAGACGAACTCAAGAGCTTTCAGAGCATTTATACGTTCAGAATCACTAAGTGCTGTGGACAATTCAATTTGTCGGCGGTAGCGCACGCCAGAAACACCCGTTGCAGAGACTACAGAACCATTGACAACTTTTGCTTGTCCTGGTTTTGAGCGAATTGCATCAACATCATAAAAATATCTATCTGCTTTGACAAAATGGAAAACGTGTTCGTAAATATTTCGGAGTTTGTCTTTTGCATTGTCAGGGTTGCCTTTTACTTTATTCCAAATCACACTATTGCGGAGAATCCAATTCTGTTGATCTATCATTGCAAGTGCAACTCGCCAAGGGAGACCTACCATTGATTTCTGCTGGTAAGCATCTCCAATATTCAGCCAAAAAGAACCTGTTGGCTTAATAATGCGCTTTACTTCATCAAATATTTCTAGTAAATTCTTAACGTACTCTTGCCACTTATCTTCAAGCCCTATTCCCCCATTGATGTAAACTCTATGCCCCCAATAAGGGGGAGATGTTATTACACAATCAATGGAATTAGGAGGGAACTGTTTTAAAAGTGCATAAGTCTCACCTTGTAAAAACAAAGGCTCACGTTCCAATGAAATCAGGTAGTCTTTTACTCTACCTATGCTTCTCAGAATTTCGCTTTCCTCACTTATTGAAATATCGGATAGCTTCATTATTTTAACCCAATCCCTACTTGACCTCGATTTAAGGGCATTATTACCAGCGATATTGATGAGATTTGATAACCTGATTCAATCCAGTTTACACCTACACAGGTTCCTTCTGTTCTACCTGGTAGGTTATTTCTGCCTTGCTAGAATAGCAACTTGGTTATTTTACTCTAAGTTTGACCTCAGTTTCTACTTTCCTATCTCAAATTAATCGGTCATTCTTTAGGAACTATCTCATTGAAGCTATAGCTATAAAAGGGGTCCAGCCACTTAAAGGCTCCCGATGTTCTTGGCTTGCGTATGAACTCATTCGGTAATGTCCGATTAATTTTTGATTAACTTCCGCGCCTACCGTCGCGGAGCGGCTAAAAAAGTCAGCTACTGAAACCACTTTCCGCAGAGAGTGCTAATTGTGCTGACTGAACGCTCACCCGCCAATATCCCGTTCGCATTGGCGGCAGTCCGTGTGAGCGATCGCACTATAGCGTGAAAACACAACTTTTCGCTCTCCTGAAACAGAGCGAACTCCTCGTACAGTCGGTGTAATCCCCTGAACTAATTCTCAAATCAGGTGTATTTCTCCTCAGTTAATCATCCAAAAGGATGAAGTTAATTATCCGTTTTTTCAGCCAATGTAGCCATGCTGCACCATGTTGTCAACTGTTGCAATCTAAAAAAGGTTAGCAATGCTTACCTCGAAAATTTGATCGGGAGTTTTCTGTTAATATGACTATCCAAACTATCAACGATGTACTATTTCCCCCTTTCCTTTTTACCACTCTCTTTTGCTTAACCTCAGTATTCCTGCACAAACCTGAAGCAGCCCAAGAAGAACTCACAGACAATCAAACCCAAGTAAATGTGGCAACAGCCGCAACACTATCCGGTGATAACGATAGCGAGGTAAATGGAGCAACAATTGAAATTGACAAACCAGCCAGCACCCATCGCGCTAGCCATCAGAACACAGGCAAAAGAACACCAAACAAACCAGCAAAACCAATTGATTTTGCCTCAGCAAGCACAACCTCAGTTCCTGCCGTTAATACTTCACTGATTTCACTGAGGCAAGCTCGCAAAATTGCTAGCGCCATCAAAGCTGCTGCACCAGAACTGGGGTTCAAGCAAAAAGTTAACGGTTCTGATTCCTCTGTTGAATGGTTGCAGGCTCAAATCAAAAATCGGCTAGAAAATTATCCCCTAATTGTGATGCCTATCATCCTCAAGCTTGCTCCCAAAGCAGTGATTGCAGATACCCTACCATTTGCTACTTCCGAACTCGGTGAAAGTGCGCGTTCAGTGTCCTAACAGCGAACGAAAAGTTTTTCAACCAACCAGCGTACTCGTTACCCTCCGAAAATTATAACAATGCCCAAGCCTTACGAAGCCTTGGGCATTTCTTTTGACCAGAATGAGCGATTTTCCAATAAAACCCTAATTTTTTATTAAGGAGGGACGAAACTAGCAAAACAACTTGCAAGGTAAATCAAAAAATAGTATAATCAAATTATTACAAGCGCCACTTCTATTTGAGGCTACTGTCATGGCGGCAATTAAACCTGTTACCTTCAGAGACATAATAGACGCGATCGCCACCTTGCCCATTATCAACTTTCCTGATAATTTAAGTCAGTTGAGTGGCAATAAAAGCTCATCTAAATGCAATAAAAGGCGCGGGCTGCGGCTGAGGAGGCACAGCGCTATAAAGCATCCCCTCAAGCAGTAACAGCTTTTCGACAGACTTGACAATACGTCCCTTTCGTCCAACAATAGGGGTGCTTTCATTTTGGAGGGCAAAGCCTGTGAAAGTTCAAGGTAACGGGCGTGCTAAGATTTTGACACCTGCTGAAATAACTCGGCTGTTTGACCGAGGGTTTCTTACAGCTAGGGATAGGCTTTTGTTTGCTGTGACTTTTTATTGTGCCTGTCGTATTTCTGAGGCGTTAGCTTTAACAACTCAGGATATTATTGGTGGTATAGTGACGCTGCGGAAAGCGACAACGAAGGGTAAGTCAGCAACGCGAACGCTGCCGCTACATCCGATGTTGGCTAAGTATTTAAAGGCTTACAATCCCGATGTGGGTTTTTTGTTTCCGGGGCGAGAGGGTACGAAGCCTTTGACGCGCTCTCAGGCAGATTTGATTTTTAAAGATGCTTGTAAGCGGGTAAGAATTAAGGGGGCTTCCACTCATTCGATGAGGCGGACGGCACTGACGAATTTGAGCAATGCTGGGGTGCCATTGCGGGTGATTATGGAGATATCAGGACATAAAAATTTGTCCTCTCTTCAGCGCTATTTGGAGGTGCAGCCCGAACAGCTCGTTAAGGCTATCGGCCTTTTGAAGTGAGACGATCGCTTTATGGTAGCTTGAACATTTGACCGCAGTCCCTACCCACAATCAAATATTATTTTTCCAATCCTGGCTAACATTTCATAGGTTTGAAAACCTAGGAGCAACTGATGGTAACTATTCACAGGTCAGGGCGTACAACAGCAGAACTCACCTGCGAGGGTGAAAAACCCCCAAATAGGTTGGGGTCAGATAACCTTGCCAGCGATAGCTGCGACAGTCAAGGGGGAACTTCTAACTCTGAACTTCCCGACACCCCCATTGAAACCGCAAGCACTAAGGATATGGGAACTGGAGTTACTCGGTTACTCAAGGCCAACCAGAACACAAACAGCTCTCCTCAATTCCAACAGCCACAGCCGGAAAACGATGCGAACAGTTCTGTCACTTTGCCTGAGCCAGAACTATTCTTTCAAGCCGTAGGATTAGTGCGTGGGCAATACCTCCCCAGTGCTGGGACTCCTGGACAGGGGATTCTGCTGCTAAATGACAATTTAATGACACCCACCAATTTATTAGCCTCTGCTGCCTACACGATAGATAAACATTCCGAACTGCTGGGGTCATCTCAAGTTTGGATTGTCTATCCACGCCCCATGCAAGAGTCTCCCAAACTCCACTTTGCCATCCGAGGAGTCAGAAATCCGCTCCCAGGGGAAGATGCAGAGGTTATTGAGCAAAGCGTAGATGGTTTTACAATCCGAGGAATAGTCTGTTACCACAAGGTCGATTCGGATGAGTTCGTTGTCAGAGTTTACCGAAATTTCCGACCCTGGCATGAACTGGATGGGACTAAATATAAACCTTACTCCTTCACCATTGCTGGAATGCTGCCCACCTCAAGTTCTGCCTATGGACAGTTTTGGAATTTGAAGGTCAAAAGAGTCTCTGACCAATTAGTTTTAGAAGAGGCTACGTTTGTTGCTCAAGTCTTGCCCCCGAAGGAGCCAAAGAAAAAACGCTCCAAGCATCGTCAAAAGCGTTAGTGTCTGAGCCTGTTTCCAAGCGTCTGACGTTTTGACACTCCCACCGCTAAAGGGGATGGGCTTCCGTTTGGGAAAAAATCTGCGATCGAGTACATCAGCCAGATTTTCGGCTACATCAGTGATATCAATGTCAGCCAGCTAGGTTATGCTAGTTAAATTAAATGCTAAGAGCCAGGTTTCATTAACAGGAGCCTGGCCGGACCAACGAAAAAACATACATAAACATTAGCATAGTTCCGAAGGAATTAGCACGCAAGGCGCATACGCTTGTCGGGTAGTTATGTAGCAATTGGTTCCGGCAACAGCATCCAGGAAAGGGCTCTAGCGTCATCAACATTAAGAGGAGTTCTATGCAGGGAAACGCATCCGGTACTAAACCCCCCGCTCGCTCGCCCGAATCCAATGACCTGCGCGACCATTGGGAAAATGATGTACTACCCAGACTGACACCAGAGATGGTGTATACAGACCCATCTCACCGCTTTCAGATTTCCAGCGATCGCTGGCGAGGGGGCAGCCCTTTCCGAGAGAGCAAGTCAGGTACTTCCTTCGCTGTCTGGCCATCTACACTGCGATTCTATGATTCCGGCATGGGATTTGCCGGAAATCCAATTTCCTATGTCCACAGCCTAAAAGTAGGGCGTTGGGAACACCCCAAAGGGAAAGATTGGGTGGAAGCTCTGCGGGCACTGTCTCACCTCGCGGGGGCCTTTGACAATTTCCCTACTCGCGAACCTTCAAGAGAGCAAATCGAGCGAGCACAAAAGTGGGAAGAGCGCCGGAGTATCTTTTCTGCTGTCTATATCACCTGCGCCCAGCATCTGTGGAGCGATTTAGGCTCTGATGCTCTAAACCATTTAATAGAAGAGCGGGGCTTTACGGAGTCGGAGTTGCGCGATTTGGGTGCGGGCTTGTATCCAACTCTCGAAATAGTACAGGGAGCGATAACCGAGCAGCAGTTCAACATTAGCTTAGCTGAGCAATGCGGGGTGTTAACTCGCAAATGGGAGGGATACGTTGTGTTTCCGTGGCACAACCCCTACGGCGAACCTTTGACGCTATACGGACATTGGCCTGCATCTAAAGGAGATATTCCCCTCAAGAAAAACCATGTCGGCTGGAAGAAAGAACACGACACCGCGCGCCGCGCATGGAATAAACTCTCGGAGGCTCAAAAAGTTGCACAGCCTTGGACTGATGCCCAAATTCCCAAAAAGTACGCCTGCTGGAATCCTAAAGATGAGTCGGGTTCCTGGCTAGCGACTAAAGAATCTCCTCTCTATTTTGATAAAGTTGTTAAAGCGAACCACCACGAAGCAGTGCTGGTCGAAGGTGTGACCGATGCAGCGATCGCTCAAGTTAAAGGAGACTCTCGTGTCATGGCTTGCGTAGCGGCAAGCTTGTCTGGAGAACAAGTCCAAACTCTCAAGCGGCATCGGGTGCAGCGGGTCAACGTTTGTCTCGATCCCGATAGTGCCGGAGAGAAGGGAATAATTAGCTGCATTAAGAGTTTACTTTCTGGAGGCATTGCTCCCTATGTAGCTCCGCTACTGCCTCTCGACGATCGCGGTGACGGGGACCCCGATCGGTTTATTATCTCTCGTGGCATTGAAGCGTGGAAGCAGCATACGAGTTTTGACAGTGCGACTCACGGCTTGCGGTGGATGGCTCGGTATATCGTTGCCGCTGGACGTAAGGGAGCAGAGGAATTATCCGATGCCGCGCGAGAGACAATTTGGCAGGAAGCAATCCGCTTTACTAATACTGTCGATCGGCAGTGGGAAGACGCGATCGCCACTTACTTTTGGTCAGAAATAAAGCTGGCTGTAGGGGCGGTGGAAATCCCAGAGGGGAAAGAATCCACTATTATAAAACGTGAATCGGTTAGAGAAACTGTCTCTCTCTTGCAGGGCAGCGATAGCGGCGACTCTCACCGCAGCAGCTCTGTTCATAGTAGCGGAGGCGATCGCGCCTTTAATCGTAGAAGTGACCGTGTCGGCGGTGGCGGGAGTGGTGGTGGGTTTAACGATAACTACGATGGCAATGGCTTTGAGTCCCGCAATGACTGGGAGGCTCCGATGACTTGTAACGGGGAAATAGGGAAGTGGTTTCGCGATCGAGAGGGTAATGAAAAATTTAGACCTCTTGCTGATTTTGATTTTATCATTACTGGGGAAATTGCGGCTCCAACAAGTTCTAATTTGGGTGGGGGGTATTCTCTTAAAATTAAGCGCTCTTTCGATCGGCGCGAAGTTGAAGTGGTGATTTTTTCCTTGGAAACAATTACGGTTAAAGAGTTTATTACTACTCTCCTGAGAAAAACAGGATTTCATTTGAATTGCCGTATGTCTCAGACTGATTTGGTGGCGCTTATTCACGCTCGCCTCGAAGAATATCACCGCAATCGGGCTGGGAGAGTTTATCGCTGCATTGATAGGTTCGGGCAGCAGTCGGACGGAACTTGGGTATTTGCTGACTGCCAATTTAAGGCAGACGGTACTCCGACTGATTCAAAAGAATCGGGGTGGATTTATAACCCTCAATTAGGAGCGGTTGACCATATTCTATGTCCTGAAATTCAGCCACCAAACCCTGCTGCTTTGCGAAAGTTGATTGAAGCTCAGCGCAAGTTTGCTGGTTCTTCTTTTATGTATTTCTTGCTGTGCGATGGTTATGTGGCAGCGTCGCTGCACTTTCAGGAAATTATGAGGGTGGAAAAATTCTTTCCCATTCTTAATCCTTATGGAGATCCGGGTAGTAAGAAAACTATTGCGGTTCTTTCTGCCATGTCTATGGCGGGCTGGGGAAATACGGAAAGAGGAGCTATAGCGCGATCCAGTGTCAGTATGGCTTACGAACGCCTGAAATGTCTGGGTTCGATTCCTAGTCTGTGGGATGACCCGCCGGGAAAGACGCGGATTGATAGAAATATTTTGGACGATTTTTTTCAGAGTCTTTATAATGGTTTGCCTCGGCAGGTGCGGGGTAATTCTCAGCAGCCTTTTTCGCCGATGATTCCGACTTCAAATCATAGTTTGGGGGAAACGAATCCGGCTACGAAAACTCGCATCATTCCGCTGTTTATGCCTGTGATTAATGATGGCGAACGCAGCGCTTGGGGGGAGCTATCTGAAGCTCGCGAGCAAGCTTCGGGGGCGTTTGGGCAGTTAGTGGCGATCGGGTATTCGCAAACTCTTGTGAAGGCTTTGCGCGATCGCTTGTCTCGGCATTTGCCGACTGCTCACGACCGAGTTGCTGATAATTTAGCTATTCTCGTGTTTTATACCCAGAAAGTTGCAGATTTGGCGGGGTTGGACATTGATGTGGAAAAGTGGACGATTGCCAATTTGTGCGAACCTCTGAATGAGAGTTTGACGGGACTCAACTGCGTTGCAGATTTCTTTGAGAAGTTGGAAGCGCTGGTTTCTTACGATTCTGTTGGTTCCTGGAATGTGGCAACGGTGGAAACTAGGGAGGAAGGTCGAGTTCTGGCGCTGCACTTGCCTTCGATTTGGCCGGAAGTTGAGCGGGAGTTTAATCCGGCTTACAACCGGCCGGTGCTGGAGCGGGTGTTGGTGTCTATTGGCGCGATTAAAAATAGAAGTGCTAAGTTGCACTCCAGCCGAGACTTGGTGCTGGCTTACAATCGGGCTAGGCTCACCGCACGGGAAGATGCTCAGGGGAATGCAATTCTTCCTACTCCGCCGGAACGGGTCAATAAGAAGTGCTTGCTCTTGCCTGAGAGCTTGTGCCACGCTCTCAACTTGCAGTGGCTGTTGGACTTGAACGGCCCCGACAGTGATAGTACCGGTGGCTTCGGGGGAGGGGATGACCCTGACGATCCAGATGGCTCGCCTCCCGGCTCTAAGACAGGGGGCGGTACTGATGTTGAGTCCGATGAGGAGTGCGAGGTTTCTCAAAAGTTTCACTGTTCGCCAGATTTAGGAGGTTCAAGTAACCAAGTTGGGAACTGTACTAATATGAGTCTCAATAGGGAGGTTACTCGCTATAGCTCAGAGGGGGTAAGGGTTTCGCACAGTGGAGAAACTGTAAGTAACCGATTTAATAAGGTGATGCCGAAAAATCAGGGAGTTGGGATAACAGTGGTAACATCTGGTTCAGAAATGTCTGAAAGTTATGGCAGAAGCCATATTGGGCCATCGGGTACTTCAAGTTACTTAGAAGTTACTCGACTCGAAAGCTTGGTAACATCTGGGGAAACTGCGGCTAACAGAAAGGATTTTGCAGAAAATAGACAAGAAAGCAAAAGTCGGGAGGCGATCTCGCGAGATAGAGCACCTGTTCGTTAGCTTGAGTAGTTGCTCGCGATCGCGTTGTGTACCGCATCGGGCAACTTCATACCCCGCTGGTAAATTTCTTGCAAAACAATGCGCTCAAATTCAGAATTGGGGTCAGGAAAGCGATCGCAGGCACTCGTATTGCTGTTCGGGGGAACCGCCAGGGGTGTGTCGGCTGACGCTACTACGGGTCATTTCCTCCAAGAGCGATAGAAGATATTGCTGGTGACAAATTCAATGAGTAAATCATCAACGAAGGCAGGAATCTGGGTATAAATTTTTATTACTTCATTTCCTTCGATGACCGTTTTCGATAATAAGGCTAGTTGATAGATAGGTAAATTAGTTTCCTATTCACTTCCTTTCTGATAGGTAGTAACTCCTTGATTTTTATTTGTTAAATAATCAAGAGTTTCATCGCCAAATATCTTCTCCTGATCACGTTGTAGGATTCTCTAAAATTTCTTTTTCTCTACCCTGGCAATAAATTTCTACTTGAATGTCTCACTGGAGAAGTCAAGGCGATAAACATTGCATAGTTTCTAGGTCAAATAGCGGCGAGCGCCGCTATGGGGAGTGACTTGCTCATTTTCTATTTTTCTTAACGGCAATTTTGGGAATTTTTATGAATGAACACAATTTTACTTTATTACCGATTACCTTACCACCGATGTTGCCCAAAATGGTAGGAGTTGTGGGTAATAGCCGATATTTTTCACTTGCTTATTGGGGCAGCAAGGCAACCTGGTTCGATGGTAGAGGATTGGGAACGTTTAGTTACTTTGGCGTATATTCACCGCTAATTGAACATCCAGCTTTAGCCATTCATTTAGAGTCATACCACCTGGGTTCTGATGATTTACCGCCCACTCATGCGATTTTATGCGATTGTCTGGAACAGAAAATGTACGTAGGTGACTATGCAGAAGTCGAAAAAGTTTTAGAGACTCAACACCCGCCAGTGCCCAATCTGTCACCTGAAGAATTCTCTCAATTATCAGAACAAATTGCTCTTGATATGGCAGATTTTGACCTCGAACAGTTTCAGCGGTTAGGAATGTTTGAACTATTTGCTGGACACAGCGAACAGCAAAAACTAGAACTGGTGGAATTAGTGCAGTGGCTCGATCGACTCGTCACAGAAGACTTACTGCAACAGTATGTAGAAGCTGCTAAAAAGGGCAATTGGACAGCCATTTCAGTGCTGCAAAAATTGTCCCAGCGTCTCCAAAAATCTTAGTTTCTGATATAATGCGCCAGCTTCAAAGAAAGCGTCAGGATAGCAAAACTAAGCGAAGTCAGATTAAAAAAATGCGAGGAAAAATTAATGATGAGTAACAATATTTTCTGGAACTATTAACTTCAATGTTGACTCAAATCGACTTGTTAAAGTAGTGGAAATCCAAGCTGTTGCAACATTTCTTTCAATCGCTCGCGCCCATTTAAAGCTTGTGCTGTTGCCACTCGTTTTACTGAATGCTCAACCCAATCGCCTGCGACGTTCATATGCTGAGATTCGTAAAACTTTTGCATAATTTCATTGTACTGGGCGATCGCTTCTTCTTGTTGAGCGAGATTATATGTTTCCCGATGTAAAACAGCAGCCTGGGGTAAACGAGGTTTCACGGCGGCTGGTTTTGCTGGATCGGGATAGCCCACGCACAAACCAAAGACGGCAAATAAGTGAGGCGGTAATTGGAGAGTTTCGGCAACACTTTGGGGATGGTTTCGCATTCCACCAATGTAAACCGTGCCTAACCCTAATGACTCTGCTGCGATCGTTGCATTCTGAGCTGCCAATGCTGCATCGATGGTTGCTGTAACAAACATTTCCAGATAATCTAATCCTTGGGCAGGTAGCCCCCTTTGCATAGCCAGATGATGCAGCCGTGCTAGATCTGCCAACCATACCAAAAACAATGGGCATTGGCGGATATGGGCTTGATTTCCTGCCAGTTGAGCCAGGGTTTCTTTCCTGCTAGGATCTTCAACCGCTACTACACTCCAGGTTTGGAGATTGGAGGAGGTAGCGGCAGACTGGGCGGCAGCGACCATAAGTTCTAGGGTTTGCGGCAGTAAGGGGTTAGGTAGATAGGCACGAACCGAACGATGGGATAGCAGGGTTGCCAATGTCTCATTCCAGAGACTATTGGGATTGAACGTATCTACGCCGTAGCGATCGCGAATTAAATCAGTTACGTTGGGAGTGTTCATAAAGTAAGGCAAATTGGCTCAACATGGGTATGGTAAAACAATCCTGACTCAAAACTTAAAACTCTCAAGATGGGGAGACGGGAATTCCTAACTCAAAACTCAAAACCGCGAAGCGTTGCGAGGAACGAAGCAATCTCTCAAGATGGAACGCCATGTTTGAATTAAATAGAATCCAATCTATTGCCCAATCTTATACTCCGCAAGAGCTATTTGCTGCTTTGGTTTGGCAGCGCCAATTCAATCAATTTAATGGTATCGAAGTTATTACTGACCTTGCTAACCACCCTTCTTTATGGGCAAGCTTCATATTTTCAAAACCCATCTTTGCACCCGATGAAAACGGTTTAAGCTTTAATGGCGTACTCGACACGCTGTTAGCAATGGCAAATTATCGCCCGATGCCTGAAACTAGCATCATCCATTTTATTCCCTACCCAGCCGACACACTTTACTTGCTAACAGAAAACCAAGATACAACGGTGTCTCAGCTTTTAGACTTTGGCAAAAAGTGGCGGGCTGACTCGGTTGAAGTATGTGATGGAACAAGTGAGGAGTATGGCTGGCAACTTAAACGCCGACTGATTGCTAGGCTCGAAGGAGCACTTTGGGGTGATAGTCCTCAAAAAGCTCAGGATGCAGTCGTTATTTCTTACTGGTGGGATTGACTTAAAAAACCTCTCAGATTGATAACAAATTTAGCTTAAACAAACTTTTCTTACCTCTGTAACACAGATTCCGAAGCGATCGCAAGAAGTCTACTGTCAAACTCTCAAGCTTCGCGATCGCGAATAATTCGACTTTTGACCTCGTTGGGAAGCCTGCTATCGTTCAAAATTTCGTCGAGCAGCGGTGAGTTTTTGCCGGAATCGTTTGCGATCGCCACAGCAACAGCGCACTGATTGGCTACTGGCATCATAGAATTGTTAATGATGAAGTCTTCTCGGACAATAGCAGCCAAAAACTCGGAGTCAAATTTAGCAATTTTAGTCAGCAGCCCTGTAACAACTAATTTATCTACTTTCCGGCTAATATCTGTAATTCTCAGTAACGTGCGGGTACAAGTACCAACTTGGGGCATAAATTCTCTCTGTTCTAAGAGAGCTATTTGATTAAAAGTAATCAGCGCTGAAGCTGCTCCCATGTTAATTGTATCTTGATGGGAACTTTTAATAATTCTATGAGTTAAATCAAAAGTAGCTTTTGCTAAATCGGAGTCAAGTGTTTTTACCCCTGAAGGATGGTTCCAAATCGCTGTTTCTATTAATACGTACAAAAGTTGTATTACTTCTGGAGCTAAATCATTTTCTAAGGTTGCAAAAACAGCCAGTATTTCTGATGGGGCCACTGTTTGGGAATTGACTTTGGCGATGAAAGCTTTCAAACAGTTCTGACGCACGCCAACGAAGGACGACTGAGCGAAAATTGGGAGTAATTGTTGTAGTTCAATGGGTTTTTTCTGTTCGGCAAGAGCCAGTACAAATGCCGAGGCATCGAGGGCGACATCTCGTGACGAATCTAAACAGAGTTTTGCTAGTTCAGAGATAGCTGTCGCCGAGTTATTTGTTGCTTGCTGGTCGTATAATTTTGCTAAAGCAGAACGCGCTTCTTTTGAGTTAACATTTTGTTGTAAATAAGCTTCTAGTTGAGGAGGAACGTTATTAAGTTTTTTAAGGATCTGAGCTTTTTGTTGAGCTGGCAATGTCGGGAGCAATTGTTCAAGAATTTCTCCCAAAAGTTGCTGTACTGATAAATTACTCGCCAGAGTATCGATCGCTCGAATGAATTCTACGGGAGATTGAGCAATCGCTGGGACAATCCACTCAACTAAGGCTAATTCTAGTTCGCTGCTGAGAGGATACGAACTGTTAGCAGCACTTGCCAACTCTCTGAATAATAAAGTAAGAGTTGATGCCCGATTTGCAGGGATAGTTTCTATGGGTATTTTTAGTAAAATTGCCGCAGTTTTAGAGGCAGCACCGCTACGAATTGCTGCTAAAATAGCAGCCAGGTTGCGCCGTGTTAAATCTCCCATATCACTAGGCCAACTTTCACTCAATGTACTTCTTAAAATTGCTTCTAACAACGTTGAATCTGATGCAGCAGCGCGACCGACAGCACTAGCAGCTACAGCCGTCCAGTATTTATCTAGTGGGGCGTAGAGTGCTTCCAGCCAAGTGGTTCCGAAACAAGTGTCTCCCGCAGTCAGCAAGTTGGGCAACAAACGACTGAGCAGTTCTGTCGCGTTTTCTTGTTCTTTGAATTGTTCTGAAATAGGTTGAGAGATAATTGTTAGTAAAAGTTCTCGCTGTATAGTAGTGGGTACGCCTGGTGTTAAGTAAAGTTCAATGACAGTAGACCGCACATTTCCGCCGAACAAAAAGTAATATTTTTTCAGGCTTTCTAAGATTTCTAATTCAATACTTTTCCGTTTTTTAACATAATTTTCATAAAAAGCACCGATAAACTTGCCCCAAATGTGATAGCGTTCTTGTCGGTTATTTTCTCCTGTTGGCGACGATCGATTAGCGATCGCTTCTAGGGAACGCTCAAACCGGTAACTCCCAGCGGGTAAGCGCCCTAATAATTCCGCTGCTGTTTCTGCTGCTTTGTTAATTAATTCTGAACCAACGCTTCCTAGCAGTTGAACTGCTATTTCCCAGGCTACATCGCCGTGTCGCTGTGGCGATCCTCTGGCTGCTGCTAGGAGGGTTTCTTGAAAGGTGTAGTCTTTGGCGATTGCGATCGCTAGTAGAGACAGCAAAACGGCTGAGGATTCCGGTTCGGTTCGGGAAACACTAGCAAATGTGACAGCGCGAAAAGGTAAAATTTTGGTTGTGTCTAATTCCTGAGAAAATTGGTTGAATTCTGATAGACTCAAAAGAGTTAAAAGTTGGCGAAATATTGACCAAATATAATACCTAGAATCCGCAATTTTAGAGACAATTAAATCATTTTTTAGTTGAGTTTTAGCTCGTTCGCCTGTTTCAGTTGCATTCATCCAACGGGCAATTGTATACTCTAAAAATGTCTGATGAAAAAATCCTCCGCGCTTACCTCCCAAGTCTTTAAAAATTCCATCACTTTTGAGGGAATTGTAAGCTAAAAATTCAGTTTCGCTAAGTTCTAAATCGCTCTCATAAACAAAGTCGCGCAATCTTTCTCCTGAACTTTCATACATCAGCCGCGACAGTTTTAAACACAGTTTTTCTTTGGCGAGGCCCAGATGTCCTGACTGCAAGTTATGACGGACTTTAGCAATTTTCCACTCCCAATATTTTTCGTAGAGTTGGCTCACTGTTAAATCTTCGGGGACAGTTTCTTCAGCGGCAAACAAGTCGCAAAGTAAAGCCAGTAGTAAGGGGTGGCGGACGATTTCTTGGAGGGATACACTATCAGCAGAAAGGGCAATAATGCGCTCGGCAAAAGATTGCTGGCTGGCTAAAGTGCTGAAACCCGGTTGAGTTTTAATGAATTCTTGCGCTGCTGTTCTGACTTCTTCGGTGGTGAAGGGAGTAATCTTGCAGTTGTCAGTGACGCTTTCTCGGAATCCGGCAAAACTTTCGTGGTAGGGTTCAAAAAAGTTACTGTAATCGGTATCGCGACAGGTAAAGGCGACAGTTGTACCAATTTCTAAGAGTTGGTATAAAATACTACGCAACACTGAAACGAGCGGTTTAGTGAGTACAATATCTAAGGTATCAATTAGGAGAATACCTCGATTTTGTTGGGCTGTTAGTTGTTGGGCAATTTCTACAATTGATTGTCGTTTCCCACTAATTTTTTCACCGAGTTCTAGGGCAAAGTTTTCAGCAGATTCGATTAAATCGTCGCAGCGTGCTAATGCTAGCCAACCGTTGCTGGATTCAATTTTTTCGCTGTCTAATTCATCGTAGATACTACCCAAAATAGTGCTTTTGCCGTATCCGGCAGCTCCTAAAATGGGGACGACGCGGCGCTTATTTTCTTGGAATCCCGCACGAATTTCTTTCAGACACTTTTCTAGCAGGGTTTGACGGTGAATGGGAGGGAGAATATAGGGATTGAGGGCAGTTCGAGCTCTAGCGGCGCTACGTTCTACTGCGACTAGCAGTTCGTCAATTAGTGGGTCAATTAGTGAATCAATTATTTCCGGTTCTGATTTTGGTTCTAAGCCAACTATTTCCTGCCAATCCAAGTCAAGATGATGGCAAATCTCCATAAAAATCCGGCGATAAATTGACTTGCCTGTAAAAAATCCGTTGGCAGTTGAGTAAGCAATTTCAAGCTCCAAAGCCAAGTCACTCTGCGTTAACTTGTTGCGCTCCAAAGCTTTTCTGGCGATTTCTGTTCCTGTGGCTGTTGCTTGCAGAGTACGGTTTGACATAAAGAGTCGGAGCGGAAGAGTCGCTATTTCAACTCATACACGAACTCATATAAGTTTGTCAATTACTCAAATCTGAACTCAAATACTCTCCTGCCAGAATCAAATTGTTAGGTCAAAAGCTCAATCTGGGGGAGTAGATGGAATTTACACCAGAACCTCTGCACGCCGCTTGGCTGCAAGTCCGCAAAGGCAGTCGCAGTGCTGGTATTGACAACATTACTGTTGATTTATTCGCTGGTGTTGCTCGATACCAGTTGCAGGTTTTGTTGTGGCAATTACAACAGGAAAATTATTTTCCCCGTCCCGCTAAGGGGTTTTATCTGCGTAAAGCCAGTGGTGGTAAGCGTTTGATTGGCATTCCCACGGTGAGGGACAGAATTGTACAGCGCTTTTTGCTAGACGAACTGTATTGGCCGCTGGAGGATGTTTTTCTCGATTGCAGCTATGCTTACCGTCCCGGTAGGGGAATACAAATGGCTGTTAAACATCTGTATTCCTATTATCAATTCGGGCAGGCTTGGGTCATCAAAGCTGATATTGAGAAGTTTTTTGACAATCTTTGCTGGCCGCTGCTGTTGACTGATTTGGAGAAGCTGCAATTTGAGCCGACTTTGCGGCAGTTAATTGAGCAGCATCTTGCGTCAGGAATTGTTGTTAAAGGTCAGCATTTTCATCCCAATCAGGGGGTTTTGCAGGGAGGAATTCTTTCGGGTGCTTTGGCGAATTTGTACTTAAACGAGTTTGACAGACTTTGTTTGAGTCACGGTTTCAATTTAGTGCGTTTTGGTGATGACTTTGCGGTGGCTTGTGCAGATTCTATTCAAGCTAATCGTTGTTTGGAGCAAATTAATTCTTGGCTAGGAAGTTTTTATCTAAAGCTTCAGCCAGAAAAGACGCGGATTTTTGCACCGGATGAGGAGTTTACTTTTCTCGGCTATCTGTTTCGCAATGGACAGGTTTTTGCACCGGAAAGAACTCAACCCACGACTAAAGTTGTACGGGCTTCGGGAACCTCTTTCTCTCGCTCGGTAACTCGCAAAGTACCTGTATTTTCTGGAAAGCCTTTGGCTTGCAGTATTTCTGTGAAGCCGATTGTTTTTCCCCGTGCTAATTCTGAACATTTTTGGAGGGAACCTATGAGTACGCTGTATGTTACGGATCAAGGCTCTTATCTGAGCATCTACAACCAGCAGTTTCAGGTGTTTTATCAACGGGAGCTGCGGATTAAGGTGCCAGCTTCTCGCGTGAGTCATATCATTTTGTTTGGCTGTTGCAATTTATCTCATGGTGCGGTAAGTTTGGCTCTGCACGGTCGAATTCCAATTATGTACTTATCTCAACGGGGTCGCTATTTCGGGCGCTTGCAAGCGGAGGGAATGGCAAAGGTTGAATATTTGGAACGGCAAGTGATTGGCTCACAAAGCTCCAAGTTTGTTCGCCAACAAGCTGAGGTAATTGTATGGACAAAGCTACATAATTCTCGTGCATTACTGATGAAGTTAAATCGACGCAGACCGTCAAAAATTGCAGCAATAGCAATTGAGGCAATCTTGCAATTAATGGAAGATTTACATCAAGCTGCCTCAATGGATGCACTACGAGGATATGAGGGTCAAGCAGCTAGTCTCTACTTTCAGGGGTTGGGTTCTTTATTTACTGGGTCGTTTGTATTTGAAAAGCGGACAAAGCGGCCACCGACTGACCCCATTAATAGCCTGTTGAGTTTGGGTTATACACTTTTGAGCCAAAATGTTCACTCGTTTGTTCAGGCAGTAGGGCTGCACACGCATTTCGGTAATTTACACACTCCCCGTGATTACCATCCAGCGTTGGTAAGCGATTTGATGGAGGAATTTCGCGCCCAAGTTGTTGATTCTTTGGTGGCTTATTTGGTGAATTCTAAGATTTTTGTACTAGAGGATTTTACACCGCCAGATGAGCGGGGTGGTGTCTATCTTCAACCTTATGCCCTAAAGAAGTACCTGAAGCATTGGGAGGAAAAATTACTTTCTGAGGTGACTCATCCCCATACAGGGTATCAAGTCAGTTTGAGACGGTGTATGGAACTACAGGTGCGAGAGTATATTGCTTGTTTGATGGGGGAAGTTGAAGTGTACCGCCCTATGCTGTGGAAGCTCTAGTGTTTGCTAACTGTTCATTGATTTGTTTAGTTTATCAATGAACTGCCACTGATAAGCATCTGAGGGGGTCTGCTAGGGTTTGAAATCCTTATTCTTTCGTTGACCCTCTCGGATAAAGCTCTGGAAGAGGTTTTCAAGCTTGTGTTTGGCAGACTTATTGAGAAGTAGACTCATTTATTGCAGAAGAAACTTGACCCCTTCAGATCAATGGGTGTATGATGCTCTCATACTCAGGCTTCTACAAGCTGATGGTTTGACCCTTACTAAAGGGAAAAGGTGCTGAAACAAGAAACTGCTTTCCACCCCTGCTCAGTGGGAAAGAAATGTTTGACCCTTACTAAAGGGAAAAGGTGCTGAAACTGGAGTGAAAATCGGAGGAGTAGGAGCAGCGCCACCAGGTTTGACCCTTACTAAAGGGAAAAGGTGCTGAAACTTTCAACTACACCATCCTCCCCATCGGGTCCCGTCATGGTTTGACCCTTACTAAAGGGAAAAGGTGCTGAAACAAATGAGAGCTAAATGTCTTAAAAAGATAATGGAAAAGTTTGACCCTTACTAAAGGGAAAAGGTGCTGAAACTCGTCTTCTTCACCTTCAAAAGAAAGAGTGCCGTCGTTTGACCCTTACTAAAGGGAAAAGGTGCTGAAACCTAATCAGGCATTAGAGAAATTCAAAAGCAAAAGCTAGTTTGACCCTTACTAAAGGGAAAAGGTGCTGAAACATTAGCCGGGTTGATTGCGAGCTGCAACACCACGTGTTTGACCCTTACTAAAGGGAAAAGGTGCTGAAACATCACTATATTAATAATGATAAGAGAAAAAGTTTTGCCAGTTTGACCCTTACTAAAGGGAAAAGGTGCTGAAACCAGTCGTTGTTGTAGATGTAATGATAGCGCCGTATTGTTGCGACCTTCGTAAGAAGGAAAAGGTGCTGAAACAAACCTGTATCATCTCTACTCATCTGTTCTTTCATTTGAGTGTTGCGACCTTCGTAAGAAGGAAAAGGCGTTGAAACGGTAGGCATCAGAATGTTGCGAAGCTAAAAGTTATACTCCCCTGTTGCGACCTTTTCATTAAAGTTTAAGTCGTCACTTTTTAAAACGGAGAAGAAGATGGCAATGTTACCAACAGAACTACCCAATTGGTATAAGGTTCAAGGAATAGGCAATGAAGAGAAAGGCTGGGTGCCAAAAACTGAAGACATTGTTGAAGGCAGTCAACGGGAAAAGAAAGAAGTAACAGAAGCGTGGAAAGGGACAAATGACTTAAAAGCTTCCAATAGCTATACTCTTCGCATTGATGACTTGCAAGTTATTAGTCCCCTACAAATTGGTGGCGGCAGTTTCCCTGAAGGTCATATTTTACCAGCACGAATTGCTGGAATCCCCTGCATCCCAGGTTCAACGCTGCGGGGAGCTTTACTGAGCTGGATAGAAAAAATCTTAAAGGTATCGCCTGAGAATTTGTCGCCAGAGGAGAGAGAGGAGAGAAAGTTTTGGGAAAGCTTAATTGATGGTCGCGGAGGATGGCAACCTCGAAAAATTCGCTTTGAAAATATTAGTTTGAAAGATAGCATCCAGCCTTTTCCCCTAAACCCCCAACAAGAATGGCAGCTTTTTTACGACGAAAACAGCAGAAAAAAATTAGGCGTTCAGTGGCAAGTTTCGCCTCAATTTCCCCCACCATCACAGAACAGGGCGATAGTTACAACTTCTTCTAAGGCACTGGCTAGGGGGACAGACCCCTCTAATTCTACCTCTAATTCTATCTGCATTCAAGTAGAACTCAAAGATAATTCTCCCAAGGGAAAACACTGGCTAAAACAGCGTATCAAAGAGATGCTGAAAGAACAAGGAATTGGTAGAGGAACTGCATCGGGTTTTGGGCGTTTAGCGACATCAATCCCTGAAGAAGGAACATGGACAATTCATTTAACAGGGATGAAACCTTGCATCCAACAGCATAAAACAGAAAACTCTCAAGTAACTCAAGAGGGAAAATATCGTTGGACTCCCCAAGTCTTGCGGGCCTGCTTGCGAGGATATTTTACAAGGATAGCTTTACTGGTCTTATCAGATAGTGATGCCAGAAAGTTAACTGACAAAATTTTTGGTGCTACTAATTGTCTAGGACAGTTACATTTAACCAGTTACCTCTCAAAAATCATTGCCGGCAATCCGAGAAGCTATAGAAATATCAAGGCAGGGGTTGCCGATGAAACGTGGGAGATTGTCGTCGATGCCGCATGGCGGAACCCTGCCAAATATGAAAATGTAGAAGTGGAGGAATTAGTTCGCACGCTTCTGGAACTTGCTAGTTATTTAGGAGGGCTTGGACCTGGATGGCGACGACCGCCCCATACTTTCAGAGGTAATATCTATCGCGGTAGCCAATTTACTGTAACCCCAAGCAAGTACAACAAGCCCTTGACTTATGAAAATTCAGAAGTGCGTATCGGGAAAAGCATTCAGTGCATTTATAACTTAATTCGGGAGTTGGCTAGAACTGAAAGTATGACTCCCCATGAAAAACCGCGACCAAAACCCGGTAGTATTTATAGTATCTGGCGAGGGGAGGTGGAGCAATGGCGAGACATTGTGCATCAAGTTTGCAGCACGAGTGCAAATCCTCGCCCTGATTGGTGTGGCAGCTCTAAAACTCATCCCTCTGGGTATGCTGTCCGAAAACATCAAAACTTTTCTCTAATCTCAGTCTTTGACAAAGAGATGATTACTGTATCTAACTCAGGTGAAGAAACTGAGCTGCAAAAGAATGGATATGAGAAAATTTGGGGACTCAATGCAATAGTACGCCCTCAAGCTCCCTAAGTTGTTAGCTATCAACATCAATACCTATGATATCAGATCCAGTCAATAGTCAATAATTGCGATAGCGGAGTCTGCTACTATCAAGCCTCTGTGATTGCTAAAAGCTAACGCTTACGCTGCGCGAACGTTCCACTCGCAATGACGATTGCGAGTCATTGACCGAACCTGATATGAGGTAGCGAGGTGCTGCAAGAATGGCTGAATGGTACAACAGCCTCAATGTAATTGCTACCTTGCAAGGTCAGGGTTTCAGGCGTTGATGGAGGGGAAATAAGGAGAGTTGTATGGACTCTGAACAGGGAGAGATTTCTTTAATCCTCCTTCTTAGTATTACTGTCTTTTTTAGCCTCTTCCTTATTTTTTCTTCCTCTTCTTTCTTCTTGGCTTCCTCTTCCTTATTCTTTGCTTCCTCAAGATCGTGTACTTCTTTTAATCGCACCGCCCAAAACTGCACTGTATCTGCTATTTCAAGGAGCAAATCAGTCAAGAGTATTTGTTGATTCATGTCAAGCTTATCATTATCAAACTTTGCCCGAAAAGTTTCTGTGGAATCATCTTCTTTAATTCCCAACTCACTGCCAACAATGTGGCACAAGACTTTCCGCCCCACATCCCAGGCAGCATATTTTTTGCCATCTAACGAGTTTTCTCCACCCTTACTTTTAGTTGATTTTGAGAGCGCCCAGAAGCGCAAAACCCCCCAAGTAGCTACATAGTCAGCAATCGTGCTGGCTTCCGCATACCAATCTTTAATATCGTCTTTTATGTTATTTAATTCTTCAAAAACTTTGCTATCTAATTCATAAAAGCTAACAGCAGTTGGCTCGTTAGACATAAATTCACTCCTATTTGGGATTGGCTAAAGATTGCTTCAAGGATGGAAAGCCACTCAACACTAGGAAGTCCTGCACGATTGCATTAACCCTCACTTTTAGACTGGCTATTTTCTGGTATTTCTTCAGTAGGTGCTGTTAAAGTTTCCGATGATTCAGTATTTGCCGCCGTTTCTTCAGCAGAGGTTGCTGGCAACTTCCCAGCAAATTGAATGGAAATACGACCGTAACCCACACTCCACAAACCGCCCAAATAATGCTCTTGTCGAAGAAATTTTTGCCACTGTTCCAAATTCAATTCTTTATTGCCGCGAGTTGTCCAAGCCATCATAAACAATGCCCCAGGCGGTAGCCCTTCAACAGCAAACAAATTTTTTACTAAGCTTCCCTTTTCATCAGGAGTATCATTGAGGCTGACTCTCGGCTGCCGTACCAATCCCATATCTACAATTAAATTAATAGTATCGTCCGGTACGACAATCAGCCGATTTTTATCAGGTAAATTCTCGCCATTAATTGGTAAAGGCAAGCTTTCTGGTTCGTGCTGGTGGATATTTTTCAATTTTAACCAGCGCAGGTAAAGGTTTTTTGCGTTCGCGAGAGATGGTTCTGTAATGTAAACGTTATCTCGACCGAAGGGGAGAGAAGATTGGTGAGAGAACTGCTGAAATCGGTTCAGCCAAGCAGGACAGCTTACCCACCAATTGCCATATCCTAAGACATGGACGGGCCACCACACCGGCCAGCACCAACTGAGGGCGACGCAGCCAGGAGACATTTTGTTGCTTTCCTGTCTGGTGGAGTCTTGATTTTCACCAGCGCTCGGCTGCGGAGTTGGATCGGTCACTGTTTGGTTTTCGCTTTCCTGTCTGGTGGAGTCTTGATTTTCGCTGCCAAACCAATCTCTAACGTATTGGTTGTAAGCATCATCAGTTTGAGCGTGCTCTCGCAGGGCACCCCGGATAGAACTGCCGGGAATCACGGGAGTGCGATCGGGTAAGCGATATACGGGATTGTTGTTGCCCCGGCTGCTGCTATCTGCACCACCAATGTGGACGGGTTCCCTGCAAATTAACCATTCAAGTCCTGTTTGATTTTCTGCCATTTTTGTCTGTTCCTCAGAGTCTTTAGCCTTCAAATTCTTTGTCCTTAAAAAGCCACAAATGACCGTAGCCTAAAAGGTAGCGGTTGTCTTGGTGATTGTAAGGATTCGGTAAAGGCTGCGATCGCAGCCCTTCCGGCGCTTTTCCCTCCCACAAGTAAACAGCACCAGCGGGAGTCATCCACTCCCCAGGCGTCAACGTGGCTACTTTTCTCTCTGTGTCCTTACTGTGCTTGACCTTTTTCCAAGATTGCCAGGGAACTCCTAACTCAGCAGCATAGGCTTTAATCCTATCTGTATAAGGGTAGGGAATTGACTCTTTGCGCTGTTTGTTTTGCCACAGTGCGCCCGTGAGTAAAATAGCGCCGGTAGCGTCGTTGTAGTCAGCCTTGCCATCCTCATACCCCCCATCGAGCCACTCGTCCATCAAACCCTCAACAGGCTCAATTACCACTGGGGTTGAGCCGGCTCCCAAAAAGCTGTAAGGTGGCGGTTCCCAATCGCCAATCACCTTAACTAAAATTGACCATCCCGGCGCGAGCAGCGTGGTCATTTCTGCAAAGAATCCACCCTCATCTTTGACTAAAAAATCCTGGCGACTATTGTGGCTTAAAGTCAGAGTTTCCCAAGGTAGCTTTTGCAGAGTAGCAGATGTAGATTCCTGTCTCATCCAGAAATCCTGCAAGCTATTGCCACCGATTAAATACCTACCACCGACAATCTCAACAGTTCCATCTTCTTGGCTTCTCTCATGTTCGGCCTGCACTTGCCAATGTTCCTGCCCTGGATTTCCGCGCCACTGCAAGCGGTAAATTTCCTCTGGAACCTGACCGTTTTCTATCGCGCTTCTATCTGTTGTATAAACCGGCAGAGGCAGAATAACATAGGGATCTCTGCCGTCATACCAAAAAGGTCCCCACAACGTGCAGCCAGGTTTGCAGTTAAGTTCGTATTTAGGCGTGGGCAAGTTCAAACAAGCTGCAAGCTGATGACCGTTGGGAGGCCAACGACAGCCAACTTGACCGCTATTTTGACCCACTGGAGTCAAATTACCGATCGCCACTGGTCCTAGCGGCGTAATTGCATACCATCCCGTCACGGCTGTATCCTCCCCAAGTTTTCTAAGCTTTGTAACCAATTTTGGCGATCGCGCTCTTGTCGCGCTAAAAAAGCCCTCAAGCTAATCCAATTAATCCACCATTGCCAATTACCAATTTCTTGTTCTTCATGCTGGCGATCGCTGTTCTGTTCTATCTCATCCCAAGTCAAACTATCAAGACCCACTGATTTCCAGAGGATAGTCAATAACTCTTGAACTGCATAAATATTCTGCTGTCGCAAGCGGACGCTTTCAAAATAAAACAGCAACTTTTCCCAGCGGTTCAACTCTGTTTCACCTTGAGTTCTGAGTTCGGCAGCCATCAGCAAATTCCAGAGCGGCCAAGGGCAGACCCACTCCAGAGATTGCCCACTATTGAATAAGACCCGCACACAGACGCGATTTTTTCCTCTTTCCTTCGCTTTCTTGTAAGCTTCATTCAATCCCACCGTCCACTCAATGGTACTTCCCCAAGTTTGAGGAACGTTTTTTTCCCACTCTTGGAGAAAGTTGTCTTCAACATTCCGCCGCTCCAATAGGTGAGGGTGCCGAAACTTCTCGCGATCTGCTAGTTTCATGCCCCATTTCGACTTGCTCGGTAACTTAAATTGGTCTTCTAACTTAGCGCTAAGTTTTTGATTCCAGATGTCTCTGGCTTGGGGATAACTACATACCCAAGTTGCTGCTACAGCAGTACGGTCAGGAAAAGTCCCCCAAGGGCAGGGAGGTGGTGCTTTGCGCCACAATTTGTGGAGGGCGGATTCAATTATTTCAGGAATTGAAGCCAAACGTTTAACCAATTCGATGCTATTGAGGCGATCGCTCTTAGAAAAAAGGGCCGATAAATCACTTTCCTCTGTTAAAGAATTCCACCACTGCTGAATTTGATCGTCCCGCATCCCCCAAGTTCCATTGCAATAAATTAATCGCAAACCGGGATGCCAAATAGACAGACAACCATCGCTAGGACTGCTACGCCCTCCCCACCACGTCCCTTTCCACTGCCGACTAACTTTTCGCTTTTCTATCAGTTCGTGCAAATTCTTAATATCTTGGTTAGCCGATTCAATGTTTAATTTAACCTCCTCAGCATAAACATACCAGAGATACTGGCAATCATTGTGGATGACGCGCCATCCTTGACCGTTAAACAAATTTCTATACTGAGGATGATTGATAACAGCTTGCTCCAAGGCTTTTACAAATCGCAGCCATTTATCTAACATTCTATCAATTCGATCGCCCATTAAGCTGTGATAAAGTTGGTTTCTGACTGCTATATATCCCAAGATTTTTTCAGGTTTTTCTTCTAGCTTCCAATTGTCTATATAAAACTTTTTAAAATTAGCCCACTCCGAGCCTGTAATCTGGTTAGCTTTTAAGGGGATAGGAGAACCTGAATAAGAAGGATCGTATTCATACTTTCCATTAGCCAGCAGTGAAGAGACAATTTGAGAAATATCACAACGAATGTGTACTTTCTGTTTAGTATCGGTAAACATCAGCTTATGTTCCTCCCATTGATAATTACCATTGCCCTGCTTTTCTAATAGCAGAAATAAAGCTAGTTCTAATGCACCTGCTATTCTTAAATTCCAGTGCATCCATTGGCTGCGCTCGCGAAAAGCTTTTTCGCTCCAGTAAGCAATGCTCACCCGTTCGATAATCATATCTCGACCCGGTTTAATCCGCCAATCGTCGGGGGTAGCCGTTGCATCGCGATCGCTCAAGTTCAAAGACACTGCCTTATCTAAATTTACAAGGCTCGTTTCAAGGTCTTTATAATTCGGATGGTTTCTATCTAATAACTTCATTCTTGTCTTTTGAGGAATCTAACTCTTCATCTTTTTCTCGTGGAGGAGGAGAGAATTTTATGGCACTGTCTTGAAAACAAATCTTTTCATTGAGCCAGGGTCTTCAAATAGTAAAAGTCCCCAGGCGTTACAGCGAGTCGATCGCCCCCTGCAACCTCGCCTTATAATCCTTCTCACCTCGGTTTGTTTGATTTCGCATACTGTCCTTTTGTAACTCAAGCAACTTCTCATAAATCCGCGATCGCCCCGGAACCTGACACCAATTGCCAATCGCCTCAGCCAAACCCTCCACCTTTTCAGGCCAATGGCTCGCCTCCTCCTGCAAGTTCTTTGAGTCTTCAGAACTCAACAAATCCCGACAGCCCACCAATTGAATAAAAGCTTCCACCTTCTTCTCTGAAGGTGTTGGAGGCTTAATCTCTTTGAGCAGTTCTTCTTGATAGTTCTCCGGCTGGCAGCTATCCACAAACAAGAATAACGGATAACGCAACCACTGACCGAGGGACTTCGCCCACTGTTTAGCTGTCGATAGCAGTGGAGGCTTGGATTGTATCCAGAGAATCTGTGAAGATGCAGGATGAGAAGGGTTCTGCCGCTGCCAATCTGCGATCGCCCCCCACAGTTGGCAAACCCCGTCCGGCTGAGCTTTCACCAGTTCGCCCAAACTTTCGCGATCGTCCGGTGAAAACAGCTCTTGATTTTGAGAAAGCAACTGCTTAAACTTCTCCAGCTTTTGCTGGAAAGCGCGATCGCTCATCCGCAGCCGCGCCTTTCTCCAAGCCCAAACTCCCCCCCCTACACCCGCAGCAGCCAGCAAGCTCAAAATAACGGCTACCCCAAATGGGTGTAGCGAACCCCCCAGCAACAAGCGTACTGTAATGGGACTGCTTGCAGTAATCAAACCTGCACTAGAGGCAACAATTGCTCCAGTTCCCAACCCGGCACTGGCGATATAGACGGCATTTTGTAGCTGGCGATCGCGCTCTTGCTCTGCCTCTTCTTTCGCCCGCAATTGCTGCGAGTAAATACGCTGCCACTCCTTGTCTGCCTCTTCCTTCTCTCGCAGGGCGAGGACGGAGATGCGATCGCGCTCTCGATCCGCTTCTTCCTTTTCCCTTAAGGCTAGTAAGTACAAACGTTCTCGTTCTTTGGCAGTTTCATCCTGACGGCGCATTTCCTCTTGGCGTTGGCGATCGCGTTCTTTGGCAGCTTCGTCTTGTTGTCGTATTTCTTCTAGACGCTGGCGATCGCGCTCTCTCTGAGCAGCTTCCTGCCGCTGCAAATACTGCAACTGCGAATATTCCTGCATTTCCCGCACTTCGTCGTTCACTTCCCGATAAAGCTGCTCTAGCAGAAATACCTCTTGCCACTTGCGGTAGCAGCGGTGGTGGTGCTCACGCTGCATTGCTTGGGTGAAGTAACCCCATGCTGTAAACGCCAGCAGTCGGTTGCGGATCTCCTTAAACACTGCCGTGTTGTTCTAGCTTCTTGAGAGAGTTGAGGGAAAAAGGGTTCCCAGGTTTTTTGCCTTGTCGCTTCATTCCATATTTGCTGCTCTGCCTCCAGTCGCACGTTTCTCTGGGTTTTAATAAAGCGAAAAAAGTGAAGAAAATCTAGCCAATCATTAACCTTATTGGTATCTTTGACCTTACTGGTATCTTTTGGTTGGGTCTGCACAACGGCAAATCCAACTCCTACCTGAAACAGGATTAGTTGCACTGCTTCAGTTCCTTCACCTTTTTCGCCAAAGGTAAAGGGTATTTCTCCTTTAGTTTCCCACCGAAGTTTCCAGTTAAATTTGCTCGTAAAGCCGAGTGTATTCAGCGCAGCGTAGTTGAGTTTCCAGTAGCGGACTGTTGGAGGATTCCTGTTGGTATCAAGGTAGTTAGCGATGTGAGCTAGTAAGTCATCCGTTGGAAAAGTATGGGGTTCCCACAGGGGGATATCTCGTTTTGCCCCCGACACTGTAGCGCCATCAATCGCTTTAACTCGCGCTTCAAACTCGGACGCTTCAAATAGGAATGGGTAGACAAAATAGATAAATGAAGTTTTCTGATCGACAACTGCTGTTTCAAACATCATTTTTTCTCTCTGTATCCATTCTAAAATTTTGGTCAGCAAAAATATTAGCGTCTAGTTCAACTATAGATGAAGTTGCAGAGAATAAAGATACTATAGTTACAAAAGTATTTTCAAGGAGAAGTATCCTAATTTTTGGCATCCAAGCAGGCGATTGCCCCCACATTGGCAGGCAGCACCCCAATTTTAGGGTTGAATGACAGCCAACTCTCCACCGCCACGATTATACCCCTCTTCTGTCGCTTAGTGACAGAAGAGAAGTATCCCTCCCAGCAAAGCAGAGGTTATCAGCCTTGAGCCAAATTGTTACAGTTTTCAATCGAGCGATCGCACTTTACCAGAGAAGGCGATCGCCAGTACAGCACTTTGCGAGACCAAGAGGTACAGTAAAAACCGCTCAGATATTTACTGGTGCTAATGTGAATCAATCTCCTCAATTGAAATGGTTTGCTCTCCCTCATATTCCCAATAGAATCTCAGAGCCATCGAAGCCGCAGAACCCCAAACTTCACCTTTTTTATATCTGTATCGGTGGGTTCTCAAGCTTCTGTATTCAGGCCCTTCTGATGCTATTCATCGCCAATTCATCCATTAATAGGTTGAAAAAAGCGCGGTAAACTTCAGACTCGAATTCAGACTCACTGACTTGCAATTGCTGGAGCAAAACGCTTTGGTTGTGCATTTTTGCCCAGGTAATACTCTCGGCAAAAGCGCGGACAAATTCGTGTTCTTGCTGGCGTTTTAGTTGCTTAGAGCGATATTTGGCTGGTCGTTTTGAGTCGGGTTCGCAGTAGCCCAATTCTTGCCCTTGGCGGCTGATATAATAGATGGGAATTTTGCGAGATAATACTAGGTTGACGGCTTGGCGCGACAGTTGGCAAAGGTCAAACAGAGTAATGAGAGTGACTTGTTTTACTGGTACGCTTACACACAAGTTATCTTTGTGAGTAATTTGGAAATGCTGCTGTTGGACGCTGAGAATTGAACCGGGTTCAGTGATGTAGACTGCGGTCATATTTTCCCTCTGATGAAAGTTGATGTAGGGGCAAAGCGGTCGTTTGAGAGATGTTTGTTTAACTCTCTCGCTTTCTTTGGGGCCTATATTTTTATGTTCTCAGAGGGGTATATGAGTTCGGATTCGAGCTGTTAACTTTGATGTATGAGTTCGTGTATGAGTTGCAGTAAGGTGTCTTGCAGTGATACAAGATCGAAAATTAATAAATGAGCATATTGAAGCTCTTTGTCACTGGCTAGTTATTGAACAGTTAGTAGAACAACCTTTAGCTCTTAGTTTGTAGCAGCATCCTTTTTGGCATGAAAATGGCGAGCGCTTTTTAGGGATGAGAAGGCAATCGCCTTTATTTTATAATTATAAATGCTAGCTTTCCTTTACCAAAAGTTGTGTTTTTATTCCACATAATCTATTATATAGTTAACAAAAAAACTCCCGGTCTCAGCATCTTTGTATGACTCATTTCTCCAAACAGTTCAAACAAGGCCAATTCTGCTCAAGCCATTAACACTGGTCGTTTTGTAGGCTCGGCAAAGAAATTTGTAACTAATCGGTAACATATATCGTCAAATTCAACCAGTTCAAATCTCGCCTCCAAATTAGCCCAGACATTCTTGTTTAACCCAGCCTGATACCGATAGTTAAAACGACCTTCTTGAGTTAATTGCTGCTTTAAATTTGCTAGGTCTCCTGGCAACCAAAAATCAGCCATTATCCTTTTTGTAGCTTCGACTGGCGAGGTTTCCAGCAATTGCACCATTGGGGCATTGATCCAAAGTTGGGCATCATCCCTCATCCTGACAAGGCTCATCGGGCGCGAGCTTTCAATCATTCCCTGCAAAATTTTTAACAACTGCAAATCAATTTGGGGGTTTTCACAGCCGTAAACAGCCTGCTTAGTTTGAGCAAACAGATCCGAATTGATGGTTTGAGATGAGACAACGAGGGACTTTTTTTTCTGCTGAGAATTAGCCCAAATAGCTGGAATTTCATAGGGTTCGGATTCCCCTGGAACAAATACACGACACCACTGGCGCTTACAAGCTGCTGCACTTGCTGCTAATGCACTGGCTGAACCGACTAGCGTATTAACGATTTCATTTAAGTCTGGATGAGGTTCCAGCCGTAGCACAAGCGCATCCTTGGTAAAAGCTGTCTTAGCCAAAGCCAGCGCTTGATCGTAAGTATAGTTACCCACAGCTTGCTCCTTCATGTTCATGGCAATGCGGCGATTCTGGTAATTCTGAGGGAGTGGGGAAAGACCTATCTCTAATTTCGCTTAAAACTTTTGAGTTCAAACCTACCTGTTTTAAAACTCTTGCCAATTTTACAATTTCAGCGTTATTAGGAAATTCTCCCACAGCTAAATCAAACATTCGATCTCGATCAATGTTAGCTTTCACGCTCAGAGATACAGGATCTAATAAATCGATAATTTCTGCAATCGTCAACTTGTATAACCGAGCAAACAGAGCTTCTTTGATCAGTTGGCTACCAAAAGCCGAAAGTGAAGCGCCGCCCGCCAACGCTTCTAGCACATCCCGCACTCCTTCGAGATCGACGTTAACTCTATCTGCCATCTGTAAATTGAACTAATCT